>JAYSCC010000173.1:0-6550 GCA_041915065.1 Zavarzinia sp. | reverse complement strand
CAATCTGAAGGCCCGCCTGGGCGGGGAGTGAGGAACCATGCCCGTCGTCGACAGTCTGCAGGTCGAATTCGCCGCCGACCTGGCGCCGCTCCGCCAGGCCTTCGGCGAGGCCGAACAATTGGCCGGCGGTGCCGCCAGCGATCTCGCCACCGCCCTCGGCGGCAAAGGGGGCGAGAACGGCGCCTTCGATCTGCTCGCCCGCGGCGTGCAGACCGCCGGCCAGACCATCCGCTCCACCCTGGTCGACGCCCTTTCGGGGACGGAGATCGAATGGGACCAGGTGCTCTCGCGCATGGTGCTCAAGCTCTCCGATCTCGTGCTGAACGACACGCTGAACAATGCCCTGGGCGCGCTCCTGGGCAGCGGTTCGTCGGGCGGTGGCGGCGGCGGCTCGACGAATCTGCTCGGCTCTCTGCTGGGCAGCGTGTTCGGCGGCTTCCGGGCAGGCGGCGGTCCGGTTTCGCCCGATCGGGCCTACGTCGTCGGCGAGAACGGGCCGGAACTCTTCGTGCCCGAAGGGGCCGGCGCGGTCGAGCCCGGGGCCGGCCAGGCGGCCGCAACGCCGCACATCACGGTCAATATCTCGACCCCCGACATCGGGTCCTTCCGCCAGAGCCAGGGCCAGGTGGCGGCCGCCATGGTGCGCGCCCTGGCCGCGGCGCGCCGCTATTCCTGAGGTGGGTCATGAGTTTCCACGACGTCCGCTTTCCCCTTTCGGTCGCCTTCGGTTCGAGCGGCGGGCCGGAGCGCCGGGTCGAGGTGGTCACCCTGGCGAGCGGCCACGAGGAGCGGAACGCGCTCTGGGCCGGATCCCGGCGGCGCTATGACGCCGGCCTCGGGCTTCGTTCGGACGACGACCTGCATGCCGTGATCGCCTTCTTCGAGGCGCGCGGCGGCAAGCTGAACGCCTTTCGCTTCCGCGATTGGCTGGACTGGAAATCCTGCCCGCCGCTGGCCCAGGTCTCCATGTTGGACCAGCCGCTCGGCACCGGCGACGGCACGACCACCGTGTTCCAACTCGCCAAGACCTATGTCTCCGGCGGGCAGAGCCACGTCCGGGCGATCACCAAGCCGGTTGCCGGCACGGTTGCGGTCGCGAGCGGCGGGGTGGCGGTGCCGGCGATCGGCCTCTCAGTCGATCCTGCGATCGGTATCGTTACTTTTGCGGCGCCACCGGTGGCGGGAGCGGTGCTGACCGCCGGCTTCGAATTCGATGTGCCGGTTCGCTTCGATCTCGACCGGCTGAGCCTGTCATTGGCCGATTTCAGGGCGGGCCAGGTGCCTTCCATTCCACTGGTCGAGGTGCTGCCATGAAGACGCTGGACGACGGCCTGGCCGCCCATCTCGCCGTCGGGGTCACCACGCTGGCGCGCTGCTGGCGGGTGATCCGGCGCGACGGGATCGTGCTCGGCTTCACCGATCACGACCGCGACCTGACCTTCGACGGCGTGACCCATCGTGCCGCCAGCGGTTTCACCGCCTCGGCGATCCAGAGCGACCTCGGCCTCTCGGTCTCCAACCTCGATGTCGAGGGGGCGCTGTCCTCCGCCGCGATCGCCGAAGACGATCTCGCCGGTGGCCGCTACGACGGTGCCGAATGCCTGGTCCACCTGGTGAACTGGCAGGACGTGAGCCAGCGCGTACTGCTCCGTCGTGGGCGGATCGGCCAGGTGACGCGGGGGCGGAGCGGCTTTTCGGCCGAATTGCGCGGCCTCGCCGATGCCCTCGACCAGACCATCGGGCGGAGCTTCGAGCGGCGCTGCGCCTGGAACCTGGGCGATGCCCGCTGCCGCGTCGACCTCTCGGCGCCGGCGTGCCGGGCGGCGGTGACGGTCACGGCGGTGGCGAGCCGGATCGCCGTCGCGGTTGCCGGCATCGAGGCCTTTTCAGACGCTGTCTTCGGCCAGGGCCGCCTGGTCTGGACCGGCGGCGCCAATGCCGGGCTGGAAGCCGAAGTGGTGGCCCAGCGCGGCGGCGCCCTGACCTTCCTGCTGGCGCCGCCCCGGCCCTTCGCCATCGGTGATACGGCGGAAGTGGCGATGGGCTGCGACCGGCGCTTCACGACCTGCACGTCGCGCTTTGGCAATGCGGTGAATTTCGGCGGCTTCCCGCACATGCCGGGCACCGACTTCGTGCTTTCCTATCCGAACCAGGGGCAGGGCAATGACGGTTCCCGTCTCGGCTGAGGCGATCGTCGCCGCGGCGCGCGCCTGGGCGGGCACGCCCTATCGCCACCAGGGCAGCCTCAGGGGCGTTGGCTGCGATTGCCTGGGTCTCATCCGCGGGGTCTGGCGCGACCTCTATGGCGACGAGCCGGAAATCCCGCCCGCCTATGGCCCCGACTGGGCCGAGGCGCGGCGCCAGGAAACACTGGCCGAAGCCGCCCGCCGCCATCTGGATGAGATCGCACCGGCGGCGGCCGAAGCGGGCGACGTGATGCTCTTCGCCTATGGCCCGGGGCTGCCGGCCAAGCATTGCGCGATCAAGACCGGGCCTGTCCGCATGATCCATGCCTATCAGGCCCATCCCGTCGCCGAAGTGGCGATCGTGCCCTGGTGGGCTGCGCGGCTTCGCTTCGCCTTCCGTTTTCCGGGAAAGGTCTGACCATGGCGACATTGGTCCTCACCGCCGCGGCGTCGGTGCTGACGGCGGGCGCGCCTGTGTGGCTGTCGACGGCGGCGGCGGTCGCCGCCTCGGTCGCGGGCGTGTTCATCGACCAGAGCCTGTTCAGCCGCACAACCGAGCGCGAAGGCCCACGCCTGTCGGATCTGCAGGTCCAGAAGTCGACCGAGGGGGCACCGGTCCCGGCGCTCGCCGGGCGTGTTCGCC
This sequence comes from Zavarzinia sp., assembly GCA_041915065.1. GTDB lineage: Bacteria > Pseudomonadota > Alphaproteobacteria > Zavarziniales > Zavarziniaceae > Zavarzinia. Next base: position 3,721 of record JAYSCC010000173.1, on the reverse strand, counting down.
TGGCCGGCCAAGTGATCTGGGCGACCCGCTTCAAGGAGGTCTCGAGCACCAGCAGCAGCGGTGGCAAGGGCGGCGGCGGCGCGCGCCAGAAAGTCACCACCTATGCCTATTACGCCAATTTCGCCGTCGGCCTGTGCGAAGGTCCGATCGACCGGGTGTGGCGGGTCTGGGCCGACGGCAAGATACTCGACCTTTCGACCGTGACCATGCGCGTCTATCCGGGCGACGGCGAGCAATTGCCGGATCCACTGATCGAAGGGATCGAGGGCGCCGGCCTGGCGCCGGCCTATCGCGGCACCGCCTATGTCGTGTTCGAAGACCTGGCGATCGAAGCCTTCGGCAACCGCCTGCCTCAGCTCACCTTCGAGGTGACCCGGCGGGTGGCGCCCGCCGAAGCCGGGCTCGAAGATATGGTGCGGGCCGTCACCCTGATCCCGGCCTCGGGCGAATTCGCCTATGACACCCATGTGATCACCAAGGGCGGCTATGCCACGCCGTCGGGCACCTTGGTGCCGGAAAACCGGAGCGCCAGCGACACCAGGGCGGATCTCCTGCCGGCGCTCGACGATCTGGCGGCATCGCTGCCCTCGGTGCGTCGCGTCTTTCTCTGCGTCGGCTGGTTCGGCGACGACTTGCGCGCCGGCCATTGCACGATCCGCCCGCGGGCCGAGCTGGTGTCGAAATTTACTTTCGACGGGCGTGCCACGGCCATTTGGCGTGTTCACGGCCAGGATCGAGCGGCAGTCCCCGCGATCTCGATCGATCCCGCGAGCGGGCGTGTCGCCTTCGGCGGCACGCCGGACGACTGCTCTGTGGTGCGGGTGATCCGCGAGCTGAAGGCGCGCGGCTACCAGGTCGTCATCTATCCCTTCCTGTTCATGGACATCGCCGCCGGCAACACGCTGCCCGATCCCTATTCGGATCACGGTACGGGAAGCGGCCAGCCGGCCTATCCCTGGCGCGGCCGGATCACCGCAGCGGTCGCACCGGGTTACGCCGGCAGCCTGGACGGCAGTGCCGCGGCGGCGGCGGAAGTGGCGGCCTTCCTGGGCAGCGTCACGCGCGGGCAGATCGCCGTCTCGGTCGGGGCGGGGGATGCCGTCGGGGTTTCCTATTCGGGACCGGCCGAATGGTCCTATCGCCGCATGATCCTGCATTACGCCAAACTGGCGGCGGCGGTGAACGCGCACGATCCGGGTGCCGTCACCGGCTTCCTGCTCGGTTCCGAGCTGCGCGGGCTGACCACGCTTCGTGATGCCGCGGGCGCTTATCCCTTCGTTGCCGGGCTCCGCGCCCTGGCGGCCGATTGCCGGGCCGTGCTCGGCGCGGGTGTCGCCCTCACCTATGGCGCGGACTGGACGGAATATTTCGGCCACCAGCCGGCGGACGGCAGCGGTGACGTCCGCTTCCACCTCGATCCCCTGTGGGCGGATCCGGCGATCGACGCGGTCGGCATCGACAATTACCTGCCGCTGGCCGACTGGCGCGACGGCGCCACCCATCTCGACGCCCTGGCCGGCTGGTCCGGGCCGCAGGATGCCGCCTATCTCGACGCCAATGTCGAGGGCGGCGAGCGCTTCGATTGGTACTATGCGAGCGATGCCGACCGTGCCGCCCAGCGGCGCACGCCGATCACCGACGGCGCCTATGGCAAGCCCTGGGTGTTCCGCCCGAAGGATCTCCGCGCCTGGTGGTCCAATGCCCATTACGAGCGGCCGGGCAGCGTCGAGGTGGCGAGCCCGACCGCCTGGGTGCCGATGTCGAAACCCTTCTGGTTCACCGAACTCGGCCTGCCCAGCGTCGACCGTGGAGCCAATCAGCCGAATGTCTTCTACGATCCTAAATCGTCGGAATCGGCGCTGCCCTATTTCTCCGCGGGGCAGCGCGACGACATCGGCCAGCGCAAAGGTCTGGAGGCCTGGCTCCGCCGCTTCGGGCCGGACAGTGCGACCAATCCGGTCTCGCCCGTCTATGGCGGGCGCATGGTCGAGGAGATCGCGGTCTGGACCTGGGATGCCCGGCCCTTTCCGGCCTGGCCGGCGCGCGACGATCTCTGGGGCGACGGCGATCTCTGGCCGCTCGGCCATTGGCTGAATGGCAAGGTCGGGCTCGCCGATCTGGGCGGCCTGGTCGCCGAGATCTGTGCCCGCGCGGGGCTCGATGGCGGGCAGATCGAGGTGAGCGGGCTTCGCGGCGTCGTCACCGGTTACCTGCGCGACCGGGCGGTCAGCCCGCGCAGCGAGGTCGAGAGCCTGATGCAGGCCTTTTCCTTCGATGCGGTGGAGAGCGGCGGCATTCTCCGCTTCCGGCACCGGGGCGGCGAACCGCACACCACCCTGACCCTGGCCGACCTCGCCGAGGCCAAACAGGGGGAGAGCGATCTCACGGTGATCCGTACCCAGGACATCGAGCTGCCGGCCGAAGTCGCCATCGGCTATGTCGACGGTCAGAGCGACTATCGATCGTCGTCGGTCACCAGCCGGCGGCTGGCGGGCGGGGCGCGCGGGCGCCGCCAGCTCTCCCTGCCACTCGTGCTCGACGAGGGCCAGGCCCTCGGCATCGCCGAGCGCTTGCTGATCGAGGCCTGGACCGGGCGGGACGCGCTCCGTTTCGCCCTGCCGCCGTCCCTGTTACGGCTCGATCCGGGCGACGTGGTCACCCTGGAGACCGCTACCGAGAGCCGCATCCTGCGCATCGGCCGGATCGTTGACGAGGGGTCGCGGCGGATCGAGGCGGTGACGGTCGAACCGGCCAGCCACCGCCTGGCGCTGCCGAGCGGCAGGCCCAGCGGGCTCGCCGCGCTGACGGCACCGGCCGGTCTCGCCTTCGCCATCCTCGACCTGCCGCTGATCGACGAGGCGGTGGCCGGCCATCGGCCCTTTGCGGCGGCGGCGACCAGTCCGGCGGCAGCCGTCGCGGTCACCAGTTCGATCGGCGGCGACACATTCGCCGCCAATGTCGTGTTGCCCCTGTCCGCCACCATGGGCGTCACCACCTATCCGCTCTACGACGGCCCGGCCGACTTCTGGGACGAGGGCAATGTGTTGGGGGTCGAGCTTTTCGCCGGCACGCTGGCCAGTGTCCCGCGCGACGCCGTGTTGAGCGGGGACGCCAATGCCCTCGCCGTGCAGAACCCCGACGGTGACTGGGAGATCCTGCAATTCGCCGAGGCGATGGCGATGGCGGTGAGCGCCCGGCGCTACGACTTGCGCGGCTTGCTGCGCGGGCGGCTCGGCACCGAGCAGGCGATGCGGGCGCCGGTGCCGGCGGGTGCCACGGTGGTGTTGCTCGACGGGGCTCTCCGCCCGCTCGAGCTGACCCTGGCCGACCGCAATGTGGCGCGTCTCTACCGCTATGGGCCGGCGGCACTGTCCGAGGCCGATCCGTCGTGGGAAGAGACGAGTTTCACCGCCCAGGCCGTCGGTCTCCGCCCCTATGCCCCGGTCCATGTCACGGGGACGCGCGACGGCGCCGGCGACCTGACGGTCCGTTGGATCCGGCGGACCCGGAGCGGTGGCACCTGGTCCGACGGTGCCGATGTGCCGCTGTCCGAAGAGGCCGAGCGCTACGAGGTCGACATCCTGGAAGGTGCCGGCCCTGCGGTGAAACGCACGATCGCCACCACCCGTCCGGAGGCCGTCTACACCGCGGCCGAGGCGAGCGCCGATTTCGGCTGGGTGCCATCGGTCGTGGTCCTGCGGGTGTTCCAGCTCTCGGCCGT
>JAYSCC010000172.1:0-6591 GCA_041915065.1 Zavarzinia sp. | reverse complement strand
CGGGGCCGACGTGGTCTTCGAGCTGGTCGGCATCGCCGCCACCATGAAGGCCTCGGTCGCCATGCTGCGGCGGCGCGGGCGTTATGTGTTGATCGGCTATTCGGCGGACCGGTTGGATGTCCATCCGGTCGAGATCCTGGTGCGCGAGATCAAGGTGCTGGGCTCGGTCGGCTCGACCCTGCAGGATGCCTATGACATCGTGGACCTGGTGGCGCGCGGTGCGGTCAAATCGGTGATCGACCGCGCCCTGCCGCTCGACCGTTACGAGGAAGGCCTGGCCGCGCTCGAAGCCGGTGCCACCCTCGGCCGGATCGTCCTGCAACCCTGACGGCTGCGAAAGGGCAGGTTTCGTCATGCTGAACACGCCGCGCAGCAGGCGCTGCATGGTGACCGCGCCGCATCATCTGGCGAGCCAGGCCGGGCTTTCGGTGCTGCGCGAAGGCGGCACGGCGATCGAGGCGGTGGTCGCCATGGCGGCGACCCTGACCGTCGTCTATCCCCATATGACCGGGATCGGCGGCGACGGCTTCTGGCTGGTCGCGGCCCCGGGGGCGGCCCCACTCGCCATCAGTGCCGCCGGGCCGGCCGGCAGCCTGGCGACCCCGGCGCTCTATCGTGATGCCGGCCATGCCACCATTCCTTGGCGCGGGCCGCTCGCCGCCAATACGGTCGCCGCCGCGGTCGAAGGCTGGCGTGCGGCCCTCGAAGTCAGTGCCGCCTGGGGCGGCCGCCTGTCCCTCGGCCGCCTGTTCGAAGAAGCGATCGCCCATGCGGAAGACGGCTACGTTGTCACCCGCAGCCAGCACGAGACTACCGCGGCCAAGCTCGACGGGTTGCGTGATCAGCCGGGTTTCGCCGAGACCTTCCTCGACCGGGGCGCGGTGCCCGCCGTCGGCGCCGTCCTGAAACGCCCGGCGATCGCCGCCACCCTGCGCCGCCTGGCGGGGGCGGGTCTGGACGATTTCTATCGCGGCCGTCTCGCGGCCGGCATCGCCGCCGATCTCGCCCGCCTGGGCGCGCCGGTGACGGCCGGCGATCTCGCCGCCTACCGCGCCTGGACGGGTGCGCCCCTGTCGGTCCGCGTCCGCGGCGCCACGCTATTTAACCAGCCGCCGCCGACCCAGGGCGTCGCCTCGCTCATGATCCTCGCCCTGTTCGATCGCCTGGGCGTTACGGCGGCCGAAGGTTTCGAACATCTCCACGGCCTCGTCGAGGCGACCAAACAGGCCTTCCTGTTGCGCGACCGCCATATCGGCGATCCGGCGGCGATGACCGTGGCGCCGGCCGATCTCCTGGCGCACGAAGTGCTGAACCGGCTGGCGGCGCGGATCGATCCGGCGCGGGCCCTACCTTGGCCGGCGCCGCCCTCGGCCGGCGACACCACCTGGATGGGCGCGGTCGACCGTCACGGCGCCGTCGCCTCCTATATCCAGAGCATCTATTTCGAATTCGGCTCTGGCCTGGTCCTGCCGGAGAGCGGGCTCAACTGGCAGAACCGCGGCTGTTCCTTCGCCCTCGACGGGGCGGGGCCGCGAGTGCTGGCGCCCGGCAGGCTGCCGTTCCACACGCTCAACCCGGCGCTCGCCCGCTTCGACGACGGCCGCACCATGGTCTATGGCACCATGGGGGGCGAGGGCCAGCCCCAGACCCAGGCCGCCGTCTTCTCCCGCTACGCCTTCTTCGGCCAGGAATTGCAGCAGGCGGTGACGGCGCCGCGCTGGCTGCTCGGCCGGACCTGGGGCGAGGACAGCGTCTCCCTGAAGCTCGAAGCCCGCGTCCCGGCCGAAGTGGTGGCGGCGCTCCGGGCGGCCGGCCATGCGGTCGAGCTGACGGCCGATTTTACCGAGACCATGGGCCACGCCGGCGCCCTGGTCCGCCATGCCGACGGCGTGATCGAAGGCGCCACCGATCCGCGCAGCGACGGGGCAGTGGCCGCCTGGTAGGGCGCTGTTCAATCGCCAGAATAGGGCACCACCAGCAAAGGTTCGCCCAGGGCCGCCATCAGGCGACGGCGGATCGCCCCCAGCGTCTGGCCGGCGAGGGCGCAATTCATGCAGGCGCCGGTCATGTTCACCCTGACACGGTTCTCCTCGACGCTGTGCAGCGAGAGGTCACCGCCATGAGCGGCCACCAGCGGCCGGCATTCGGCGATGACATTCTCGATGGTGCGCTGGCGTTCGGCTTCGGTCATCGCGGCCTCCTCACCTCGTGTCGACGGGCAGATAGTGGTCCGCGGCGAAGGCGACGGCCTGGGCGGCGGCGCGTAAGGCATAGTCGTCGTCGACCGCCGGCAGGCAGCGCTGCACTACGGTGGCGTAATTGCGATAAGAGATGGCGGCCAGATGCCGGCGCACGTCGGCATGATCGACCGTGCCGGAGGTGCCGAGGGGCAGCAGCCCGGGTTCGTCCAGATGGATATGGTCGAGCCGGCCGTTCAGCACGATGAAGGTGGCGTGGCCGGTCTCGCCGCTCGCCGCCAGGGGCGCGGTTGCCAGATGCAGGCCGAAGGACGGATGCTCGACCGCATTGACCATGAGGTAGCAGTCTTTGGCGGTGGCGCAGAACACCCCCTCGGCCGGCGCCAGGGGCGCGAAGCAGAGCGCGGTGCCATGGGCCTCGATCCGCGGCAGTACCTCCTCCAGGAAGGCCCGGCAGTCTTCCCAGCCCTGGCGGCCAGGCGGGGCGCCCTGGCGTTTCGAATCGAGCACCAGCGTGCGACCGCCCAAGTCCCGGCAGACCGCCGAGAGATCGACGATGTGGTCGATCGTGCGGGTGCGCACCTCGGCACCACCGAACAGGCCGAGGTCAGGCCGGCCGGCGAGCAGCCCGTGCAGCCCGACGATGGCGAGGCCGGCCGCCGCGGCGGTACGTTCATAGGCGGCCACGGCGTGGGAGTCGGGCCGGCTGCGTTCCCAGGTGTGGCTGGGCACCACTTCGATGCCTTGGACGCCGAGGCCGGTCAGGCCGAACAGCAGGTGGCCGTGGTCGAAGGGCGGCAGGGCGAGGTTGGAGAGGGCGAGCTTCATGGCGTTACCCGAGATCTTCGATCGAGGCGGCCAGGCGATGGCTCTCGCCCGGCGGCGGGGCGAGGGGCGTGGCCTCGGCCCCGAGCCTGGCCTTGGCCTTGTCGACCCAGCCGAGCCCGCCGTAGACCAGCGCCAGGCTGACTTCGTTCAGCAGGTCCAGGATGCTGTGTCCGTTGTCGACGATGATCGGCTGGATACCGAGCGCCATCAGGCGCCGGATCGACGAGGTGCCGATCGAGGCGGCATAGACGGCGTGGCAGCCGGCTACGAAATCGAGTTTGGCCAGTACCTTGTCCTGGACCGTGCCGGTCAGGCCGGCGCGTCCGCTCTCACCCGCTTGTTCGGCGAGCTGGAAGGCGCCCGCAGCCACAAGGTCGGCCCGGCCCGGTGAAACGTCATAGATCACCAAATTGTCGGCGCCGCCGAAATGCAGATTGACCGTGGTGCGGTCGTTCGAGGCGAAGACGATCTTCAGCATGGGATGTTTCCCGTATCTTCCCGGTCGCGCGGCGTGCCCTGCCAGAAGCGCGAGCGATAGGGGCGGAGTTCCTGGAAATGGGCGGCGAGCAGGTTGGCGCAGTCGAAGATCAGGCGGCGCGTGCCGTCGTAACCGATCCAGTGGCGGGCATGGGCACCGTAGAGGTCATAGACCGGGAAGCCGGCGCGCAGCAGGGCGCAGCCGAGCCGGCGGGCGATCTCGGCGCCATGGGAATTGGTCACGATCAGATCGGCCTCGCGCTCGCGGGCCAGCAGTTCCAGGTCTTCGAGATCGCCGACCACTACGTTCTCGGCCGGCACGCTGGCGAGCGACGGTACGCCCGCCGCAGCGACGGCGGCGACGATATCGAGCCCCATGCCGGCCAAGAAATGGCTCAACATACTGAGAAGGTCGCCGTCGGCGGCGACCGCGACCTTCGCGCCGCCGAGCTGGAACTGGCAGTCGACCATGGCATCGGTCAGCCGCGACCGGTCGCGTTCCAGGACGGCGGGCACCGGCCGGTTGGCGATGGCGGCCAGGGTGGCGGTGAAATCGTCGCAGGCGTCGAGACCGCAGAGCCCGGCGAAACGGTAATCGGGGATCCCCGTCTTTTCGTGCAGGAGATCGGCCGCCCGCTCGAGCGACGGCCCGATCACCATTGTGGCGGCCGAGTCCGCCATGGCGGTGATCGCAGCGCGGGGCGTGCCGCCATAGGTGAGGGTGGAGAAGCCGGCCTCGATCAGATGGCCGTCGAGTGAGCCCGAGAGGTCGGGCAGCATGATGGGCGTCAGGCCGAAGGCTTCGATCCAGGCCTTCAGGGCATCGACGTCGCCCGGGCTCAGCATGGCGGAGGCGAGGACATTGACCTGTTTCGTCTTGGGCGGTGCGTCCTTCCGTGCCGGCACCAAGGTGCGGACGATCGCCTCGACCGCCAGGGCGTAGCCCGTCTCGAGGCAGCCGAGCGTATCGGTGGCGGCGACCGGGACCACGGCGGTGTCCTTCCACTCCGGGTATTTTGCCCGGAAAGCCGCGACGGTTCCCCTGACGTCGGCGCCCTGCATCTCGGAAAGGCCGGTGGTGACCAGGCCGATCACTTGCGGCCGGTTGCGCCGGCAGATGGTCGCCAGAGCCTCGACCACATTGTCGTCGGCGCCGACGATCGTGGTGGTCTGGTCCATCGCCGTGGTCTGGAGCGCGATGGGCTCGTTGAAATGCCGCATGAAGAACAGTTTGTTGAAGGAGGTGCAGCCCCGTGCGCCATGTTCGAGCGGCATCGCCTCGGCCAGGCCGAGAAAGGCGAGGGAGGCGCCGATCGGCTGGCTCGCCTTCAGCGGATTGACCGCCAGCGCCTTGTTGGGCTTCAGGATCTCTGTCATCGACCCGCCCTCACGCCGCCGGCCGGCGCCACGCCGGGCGCTCCCTCACCTGGCGCCAGACCGGGGAATGCACGGCACGATCGAGGTTGCGGGCGAGTTCGATCAGGCCGTCGTAGCCGGCATAGCCGATCCGGCGCACGTGATCGATGTCGAGGAAGGGGATACGGGATTTCAGCGTCGGGTAGATGTAGCGATCGCCGGCGATGAGAATATCGGCGTTGCAGTCGTGGAAGGTGGCGATCAGGGCGGTCTGATCATTGTCGGCGATCATGCGGGCCTCCGGCCCCATCAGGGCCTGGATGCGGGCCTTGTCCTCCTCGGTCGATTTTTCGGTCCCGGTCGCGACTACGACCATGCCGAGATCCTGCATGGCGGAGACGACGGACCACGACTTGTAGCCGCCGGTGAAGATCAGCACCCGCTTGCCGGTGAGGCGGCTGCGCAGGGGGGCGAGTGCTGCCTCGACCCGGGCTTCTTCGCGCGCGATCAGGGCTTCGGTGCGGGCGCTCAGGTCGGCGTCGCCGATCAGTCGGGCGATGTCGCGAAAGGCGCGCGAGGTATCCTCGACGCCGTAGAAACTGCCTTCGAAGAAGGGAATGCCGTGATCTTCCTCGAGCTTGCGGGCGACATGGATCATTGCCTTGGAACAGACCACCATGCTCGCCTCGGCCCGGTGCATGGTCTGCACCTCGCGGTAGCGCGAGTCTCCTGAGAAGGTGCAGAGAATGCGCAGGCCCAATTCGTCGAACAGCGGCGCCACGTTCCAGAATTCGCCGCCCACATTCCATTCGCCGATCAGGTTGATATCGTGGGTCACCAGCCCCGGGATCGCAGGTGCCGGGTCCGGCTCGGCGGTGCCGACGACGTGGCGGTAGACGGCATCGCCGGCGATCCGGTTACCCAGGTTCTTGTTGCCATAGAAGCCGGCGCAATCGACCGGGATCACGTCGACGCCGAAACGGGCGGTGGCGGCCTTGGCCACGGCTCCGATATCGTCGCCCTGGAGTGCCGGCACGCAGGTGTTGTAGACGAAGACGGCGGCCGGCCTGTAACTCTCCACCGCCTGGCGGATCGCCTGGAACAGGCGCTTCTCGCCCCGGCCCATGATCACGTCCATGTCGGAGAGATCGGTGGTCATACCGAAGCGATAGAGATCGGCCCCACTCGACCGCGTGCCCCGATTGTCCCAGGACGAGCCGGCGCAGCCGATCGGCCCATGCACGATATGGGCGGCATCGGCGATGGGAAGCAGGGCGTTGCGTGCGCCGTCGAAGCAACAGCCGCCCTGGGTCGCCCCCGGCTGTGGCTTGGCACAACCCGACTTGGCCTTGGCGTTATGGGCGCAGGCGGGCTCGTTCATCAGGGCCGCGATCTCGTCTGGCTTCATCACCTGCACCTCCGTCCGCTATCGGAACAGACCTAGCAAGCGGCGGGCCAAGCCGGATCGGCGCGATCCGGGGGACGGAACCGACCCCGGCGTACGTTCCGGCGCCGCGTCCGGAATTTCGTACGTTTCCGTGCGAATGGATTGGCCTTGTCGGATTCCCGACAGCGGAAATCGAGGGATTCCGCGCCTTTCCGCGGCCCGTGTCGGCTTTGTCGGCTGTGGCCCGGCTATTGCATAAAGGGGAAGCTGCGGGTGTGTCGCGTGGCGGAGGTGGTATGGACAACAATGAGATCGTCACCATCGACGTCGAAGATTTCGTCGAGG
>JAYSCC010000171.1:0-6625 GCA_041915065.1 Zavarzinia sp. | reverse complement strand
CGCGCAGGATTCGGGCTTCGTCACCCAGGCGGCCGACGATCTGGACGCCGACCGGAAGCCCGGCGGTGGTGAAGCCGATGGGAACGGAAGCAGCCGGCTGCCCGGTCATGTTCCAGATGTAGGTATAGGGGCACCAGCTCCAGTCTTCGGCCGCGAACCCCTCGGGCACGTCGCGGCCGAGGGCATAAGCGGGCACGGGCATGACCGGGCCGACCAGGAGGTCGTGGCGCGCGAAGAACTGCTGCGCGGCGGCCGCGATCGCCATGCGCTGTTCCATCGCCTTGAAATAGCCGAGCAGGGAAACCGCCGCCCCGGCCCGGCCGACGTTGCGGATCAGGGGATCGAGCAGGTCGCGACTGGCAGGAGCAGTGGCTTCGACGCAGGCCAGGCAGCCGGTCTCCCAGAACACCCGAAAGGGCTCGAAGGGATCGACCGGCCAGACCGGATCCTCGGCCTCGACCGTCGCCCCGGCGAGGGCGAACAGCGCGGGCGCCTCGGCCACCAGCTTGTCCACCTCGGCATCGACCAGGGGGGCCGAGGCGCCCAGGCGGGGCGAGAAGGCGATCCGCTCGCCCGCGAGGTCGGGATCGTCCAGGTCGTCCGGCAGGACGAAGGGGACGGGCCAGGCGTAAGGGTCGCGTGGTTCCGGCCGGCTCAGCACGTCCAACATCAGGGCGGCGTCGGTCACGCTTCGCGCCAGGGGGCCGACCACCGAATGGGGCATGTCGATGTCGGGCGGGAAGGCCGGTACGCGGCCGAAGCTCGGCTTCAGGCCGAAGACGTTGGTATGGCTGGCCGGGATGCGGATCGAACCCGCCCCGTCACTGCCGAGCGCGATCGGCCCGAAGCCGAGCGCCAGGGCGGCCGACGCCCCGCCGGAGGAGCCGCCGGGGGTGCGCGTCAGGTCGTAGGGATTGGCGGTCTCGCCGTGCACCGGGCTCCGCGTCACCACCTTGCAGCCGGATTCGGGGGTCGCCGTCTTGGCCAGAAAGACCGCGCCCGCCTCGCGCAGGCGGGCGACGCAGGGCGTGTCGACGGTGGCGGGCTCTGTCCCGAGGGTGAGCGAGCCGCGCCGCCGCGGCATGCCGGCGAGGGACGACAGGTCCTTGATCGTGACCGGCACGCCGTCCAGCGGCGACAGCGCCGCGCCCGCGGCATAGCGGGCGGCGGAGGCCGCCGCCATCGCCAGCGTATAGGCGTCGTCGACATGGACGATGGCATTGACCAGCGGGTCGAGCGCCCGGATCCGCGCCAGCAGCGCCTCGGCCACCCCGACGGGGGAGAGCGTGCCGGCGCGGAAGGCGGCGGTCAGGGCCGGGATGTCGAGCCAGGCGACGTCGTCGCCCGGCGCGGCCGCCGATGGGGGCTCAGTAGTATTCGAAATATTCATTGATTTCCGCTGCCGGGATTTCGTCGCGTAGGCGCGCGGCTTCCTGCCGCTTCATGGCGAGATAGACCTTGATGAATTCATCGCCCAGCAGGTCACACAGGGCGGTGTCGGCCTCGAGCGCCTCGAGCGCGTCATAGATCTCGGTCGGCAGTTTGGCGTAACTGGCGTCGTCTTCCTTGGGACCGCTGCCGGCGGGCGACAATTCGCGTTCCTGCATCAGGCCGAGCAGCCCGGCGCCGATGACCGAGGCGGCGACCAGATAGGGGTTCGACATGGCGGACGGCACGCGGACCTCCATATGGGTCGACTGGTCCTTGCTGGCCTTCACGCGGACCGACGCAGAACGGTCCTGGATACCCCAGGAGATGTTGGACGGAGCATAGGTATGCGGCCGGATGCGGCGATAGCAGTTGGGCGTCGGACTCCATATCGCCATGGCACCCCGGGCGTGGTCCAGAACGCCCTGGATGAAACTCTTGAAAGTGGCCGACATGCCCTCCGGATCGGCCGGGTCGAGGAAGGCATTTTTGCCCGTCTTGCGGTCGAGCAGCGAGATGTGGAAATGGGCGCAGCTGCCCGACAGCCCCTTGTAAGGCTTGGTCATGAAGGTGGCGAGCAGGCCCTGTTTGGCCATGAATTCCTTTACCGTGCCCTTGAACTTGAAGGCCGTGTCGGAGGCGGCGATGCCGATTTCGGCGGCGTAATTGATCTCGATCTGCCCGGGCCCGTGCTCGACGTTGTAGGTGATGATGTCGATGCCTTGGGCCTGGAGGACTTGGATCAGGTTGTCGATCGCCGGGGTCTGGTGGGTGCGGGCGGTGGCGAAGATCGGCTGGCCGCCGAACAGCGGCTTCCGCGTCTCGGCGTCGACCACGTAGAACTCGAACTCGTGACCCATCATGACGTCGAAGCCGAGGGAAGCGGCAAGCGACAGCATCTTCTTCAGCAGCATGCGCGGGGCGGCGAACTGGCCCTTGCCGCTGTACCACATGGTGTCGCAGATCACACGGCCGGTCTTCTCCAGCCAGGGCACCGGGCTCAGGGTCGCCTGGTCGACGACCATGACGCAGTCCTGGTAGTTCATCTCCTCATTGTAACCCGAATTGCGTACCGGGATCGAATAGCTGTCGAGCGCGACGGTGCCGCCATAGAGGTTCAGGCCGCTCTGCATATAGGAGGCGATGTGATTGACCGGGATGGTTTTGCCTCGGCTCATTCCCGCCATGTCGGGCAGTTCGAAGCGGACGACGTCGAAGCCCGCTTCCTTCACCTTGGCGACGAAGGCTTCCGCCTCGGCTTTGGTCGCCAGCGCCAGGCTCGGCAGGTGATGGCTTTTCGTGCCTTCATCGATCACTTTCAACATTGCGCACCTCTGGTTATGTCGGGCATGCGGGGGCTCAGGCGACCTTGCGGTCGGCGAGCCGGCGCAGCACGGCGTTGAAATTCCGGTAAAGCTGTTCGGCGCTGGCCGCGAAGGCCGGCAGCCGCGGGGTCACCACCTCGGCCAGGCGGGCCGCCTCCGCCTTGCCCAGGGCTTGTTCCAGGCTGGCCTTGTAGGCCGGAATGGCCTCCCAGTCGGACACGGTGGTCGCCGTGATCTCGACGTGATACTGCAGGCCATAGGCCGTCTCGCCGTAGCGGAAGGCCTGGACCGGGCAGGCGGCATTGCCGGCCAGCACGGTGGCGTCGGGCGGCAGGCTACGCACCTCGCAGCCGTGCCACTGAAAAGTCTCCATCTCGGCCGGAAAGCCGGCCAGCAGCGGATCCGCCCTGCCCGCCTCGGTGACGCCGACGGTGGCGAGTCCGACTTCCGGCGCAGCCATCAGGGCGACGGCGGCGCCGATCACTTCACCCAGTAACTGGTGACCCAGGCAGATGCCCAGATAGGGCTTGCCGAGCTCCAGGACCCAACGCCGGATCGCCGCCTTTTCAGCCACGAACCACGGGTGTTCGTCCTCCTGCCAGACGTCCATGGGGCCACCCATGACGACCAGCAGGTCGTAATCCTCGAGCGGCGGGATGGCGTCGCCCGCGTCCAGTTCGACGGCGTGCCAGTCGTGGCCGTCGCGCGCCCAGAAATCCCGGAAAATGCCGGGGTGCTCGACGGCGACATGTTGGAACACGAGAATTTTCATGGGCGGTCCTCATGGGGAAAAAGGCGAGTGCCGTCGGCGGGCGAGAAGGCGAGGATCCGGCGTCCCTCGACCGTGAGGCCGAGAGCCGTACCGGGTGGCAAGGCCGCGGCGCGCCCGATCGGCACGACGAGGCGAAGCTCCGTCCCGCCGGAATCGACCGTCACGGCGGCGTTGTGACCGAGAGGTTCGATGTCGGTGACCGTGGCCGCCAAATCGCCGGTGCCCGGGGTGACCGGCCGGATGTATTCGGGTCTGATGCCGGCCTCGAAATCGAAGGCGTCGATTCCGCCGAAGCCCTCGGGCGCCGCCATGGTCCCGTCGGCGAGCAGGATGCGGCCGCCGCCCCCCGGCTCGAAACGCGCGGGCAGGAGGTTGATCTCCGGTGCGCCGACGAAACGGGCGGTCTCGCGGTCCGCCGGCCGGTCATACAGGCTCTGGGGATCGGCGATCTGGACCACCCGGCCGTTGCGCAACATCACCACCGTGTCGGCGATTGCCATGGCTTCGGCGAAATCCGGTGTCGCCAGCAGGAACGTGTGTCCCTCCTCGCGTTGCAGGCGCTTCAGTTCGGCCCGGAGTTCGATCCGCAGCAGGGCGTCGAGGCTCGACAGGGGCTCGTCCAGCAGGAAGACGGCGGGGTCGCGGACCAGCGCCCGGCCCAGGGCCACGCGCTGGCGCTCGCCGCCGCTCATGGTCTTCGGCTTGCGCTTAAGGACATGGGGAATGCGCAGCGTGGCGGCGACCGCAGTGACTTTCTCGTCGATCGCCGCCGCCGGCACCCGGCGGATGCGCAGGGGATGGGCGATATTCTCGGCCCCCGTCAGATTGGGATAGAGCGCGAGATTGTCGAAGATCATCGCGAGATCGCGGTCTTTCGGCTCGAGGCCGGCGCAGTCCCGCCCGCCGATCAGGATGGTGCCATCGTCCGGCACCTCCAGTCCGGCGAGCAGGCGCAGCGTCGTGGTCTTGCCGGCGCCCGCCGCCCCCAACAGGACGGTGAGCGAGCCCTTCGGCACGTCCAGGGTCAGGCCGTCCAATGCGGCCTGACCCCGGTAAGTCTTGCTCAGGCCGCGGATGGCGACGGCGGCGGGCGTGGCGGTGAAACTCATGTCGTTCATGCCTGGGCCCCCTCGGCGAAGCGAAGGCGGCGGTTGGTCTCGCCGCTGAAGAGGACGACATGGGCGGGGTCGACCTGAAGCGCCACGGTGGCGCCTTCGGCCGGCCGGTACAGGGCCGGCACGATCGCCTACAGGGTTTGCCGGCCACTGTCGACCGTGACCACGGCCTCGGCGCCCCGCGGTTCCACCAGGGTGACGGTACCGGGCAGGCCCGCGGCGCCCGAGGGGGCGATGCGGATCGTCTCCGGCCTGATGCCGAGGATGACCGCAGCCGTCCCCTCCGCGCTGGCACCCGGCAGCGCCAGGACGAAGTCGCCGGCGACGAAATGCAGGCCGTCGCCCCGCAATTCGCCCTTCAGCAGGTTCATCGGCGGCGAGCCCATGAAGCTCGCGACGAAGAGATGTTCCGGCTCGGCGCAGATGCGCGACGCCTGTTCGACCTGGCGGATCTTGCCGGCACTCATCACCGCGATCCGGTCGGCCAGCGACAGCGCCTCGATCTGGTCGTGGGTGACATAGATGATGGTGAGCCCGACCTCCTTCTGGAGGCGGCGCAATTCCCGGCGCATGGCCAGCCTCGCTGCGGCTTCGAGGTTGGACAGGGGCTCGTCCAGGAGGAGGATCTGGGGCTTGGTCACCAGGGTCCGGCCGATCGCGACCCGTTGCAGCTCTGAACCACCCAGGTCTTCGGCCCGGGCATCCAGCATGTCGGTCATGCCCAGCAATTCGGCGACCTCCGCCACCGCGCGGGCGATCTCGGCCCGGGACCTGCCCCGGACCGAAAGCCCGAAGGCCAGGTTCTTGCGCACGCTCATCGCGGTGAAGACGGCGTAGTCCTGGAAGACGAGGCCGACGTTGCGGCGGCCCGGCGGCACACCCAGCACCGACTTGCCGTCGATCAGGATGTCGCCCGCGGTGGGTTCCTCCAGGCCGACGATCATGTTCAGCGTGGTCGACTTGCCGCAGCCGGAGGAGCCGAGCAGGGCGACCGTTTCGCCCGCGGCGACGGCGAGGTCGATGCCGTCGACCGCCGCGACGGTGCCTTCGCCGTATTCCTTGCGCAGGTCGACGAGTTCGAGCTTGGGCCTGGTCATCGTTTCACCGCTCCGAAGGTCATGCCGCGGGCGAGGTGGGACTGGATCAGGTAACCGGTGACGACCAGCGGCATCATGGCCAGCACGGCCAGCGCCGCCTGCACGCCGTAAAGCGTGCCCGCCGTCGCCGTGACATATTTCGCGAGCTGGACCGGAATGGTCGAGATGTTGGTATAGGACAGCACCAGGGCGAACATGAACTCCGACCAGTTCAGGATGAAGATGAACATGGTGGTGGCGAACAACCCGCCCCGGATCAGCGGAATGGTGACGGTCAGATGGGCCATCAGCCGCGATTTGCCGTCGATCATCGCCGCCTCCTCGATCTCGCGCGGCAGGTCGTCGACGAAGCTCTTCAGCATCCAGGTCGAGAACGGCAGGGTGACCGCGACATAGATGGCGATCAGGCCGCCGTAGGTGTCGATCACATTGGTCGTCGAGAAGATGATGACGAAGGGAACGGCGATGGCGGCGGGCGGGAACATGCGGCCCGACAGAATGATCAGCGGCGTCGCCTTGCTACCGGGGGCATAGCGCGACAGGCCGATCGCCGCGAAGAGACCGATGGCGATCGACAGCGCCGTCGCGGCGACCGAGGCGAGCAGCGAACCGAACACGGCCGGCGTCGCCGCTTGGCTGACCCCGCCGACGCCATAGGCGCGGATCGCCTCGGGATCGAACAGGGTTTCGAAATTGACCATGGTCGGCGCGGACGGGATCCAGATCGCGGGGGCGGCGTTCCAATCGGTCGGCGGCTTGATCGCGGTCATGACGATCCAGAACACCGGAAACAGGACGAGGACCAGGACGATCGCCAGCAGCACGGCCTGGACGAGGGAGAGAGGCCGGGCCGGCATCAGCGTCGCGCCTCCAGCAGCCGGTCCCGCA
>JAYSCC010000170.1:0-6671 GCA_041915065.1 Zavarzinia sp. | reverse complement strand
GGCGAGGAATCGGCGCTGATCGAATCGCTCGAAGGCCGCCGGGGCACGCCGCGCGACCGCCCGCCCTTCCCGACCCAGCGGGGCCATCGCTCGGAGCCGACCACGGTCGACAATGTCGAGACTTTCGCCTGCGTCACCCGCGTGCTGGGCTTCGGCGCCGATTGGTTCGCCGGCCACGGCACCGCGGAATCGACCGGGACCAAGCTCCTCTGCGTTTCGGGCGATTGTCCGAAGCCGGGTGTCTACGAAGTACCCTTCGGCATCACGGTGAACGAGGTGCTCGACATGGTGGGCGCGCCGGAGGCCGCTTTCGTGCAGATGGGCGGGCCGTCCGGCCAATGCGTGGCGCCCAAGGATTACGGCCGGCGCATCGCCTTCGAGGATCTGGCGACCGGCGGTTCGGTGATCGTCTTCGGGCCGGGGCGCGACGCGCTCGACGTCGCCCGCCAGTTCGCCGATTTCTTCGCCCACGAATCCTGCGGCTGGTGCACGCCCTGCCGGGTCGGCACCACCCTGCTGCGCCAGGGCATGGAGCGGCTGCTGGCCGGTCAGGCCTCGGTCGGCGAACTCCGCCAGCTCGAAGAGGTCGCGGTCACCGTGGCGCGGACCAGCCGTTGCGGTCTCGGCCAGACGGCGCCCAACCCGATCCTCAGCACGATGCGCAATTTCCCCGAAGCCTATGAGGCGCTGCTGCGCCCCGGCGATTTCGTGCCGCGGCTCGATCTCGAAGCGGCAGTCGCGCCGGCCGCGGCGATCCGTGCGGAGGCCCGGTCATGACCGAGAGTTTCACCTTCACGATCGACGGCGTTCAGGTCGAGGCGCAGCCAGGCCAGACGGTGATCGAAGCCTGCGACGCTGCCGGCATCTACATCCCGCGCCTGTGCCACCACCCGGAGCTGCCGCCGGTCGGTCAATGCCGGCTCTGCACCTGCAAGATCGACGGCCGCATGCTGGGCGCCTGTGTCACCCCGGCGATGCGCGGCATGGTCGTCGAGAGCGATACTGCGGCCCTGAACGAGGACCGCCGCCGCCTGGTCGAAATGTATTTCGTCGAGGGCAACCACGTCTGCCCGACCTGCGA
Source organism: Zavarzinia sp. (assembly GCA_041915065.1). Lineage (GTDB taxonomy): Bacteria > Pseudomonadota > Alphaproteobacteria > Zavarziniales > Zavarziniaceae > Zavarzinia. The sequence continues at coordinate 5,590 of JAYSCC010000170.1, read as the reverse complement.
GAAGAGCGGCGACTGCGAGCTTCAAGCCCTCGGCTACCGGCTCGGCATGGTCGGGCCGCAGCTCTCCCACCTCTGGCCGAAGCGGGAGGTCGATGCCCGCCATCCGGACATCTATATCGATCACAACCGCTGCATCCTGTGCTCGCGCTGCATCCGGGCCTCGAAGCTGCTCGATGGCAAATCGGTCTTCGGCTTCGAGGGTCGCGGCATCGAAATGCGCCTCGCCGTGATGGCGGAGACGCTGGACGAGACGGCGCTGGCCGCGGCCGACCGCGCGGTTTCGGTCTGCCCTGTGGGTTGCCTGGTGGTGAAGCGGCGCGGCTATCACGTGCCTTACGGCAAGCGGCACTTCGACGAGACGCCGATCGGCGCCGACATCGAAGCCCGGCGCAAGGACTGAGGGGGGGGGGCGATGCCGAAACCGAAACTCGCCACCGTCTCGCTGGCCGGCTGCTTCGGCTGCCACATGTCGCTGCTCGACATCGACGAGCGCTTGGTCGAGCTGATCGACCTCGTCGATCTCGACGTCTCGCCGCTCGACGACAAGAAGGCCTTCGACGGCATGGTCGACGTCGGCCTGGTCGAGGGCGGCTGTGCCGACGAGCACAATGTCCACGTTCTGCGCAATTTCAGGGCGCATTGCCGTGTTCTGGTCGCGGTCGGGGCCTGCGCCATCACCGGCGGCGTGCCGGCGATGCGAAACCCGGTCGGTCTCCGCGAATGCCTGGAGGAAGCCTATGTGAAGGGGCCGACGGTCGAGGGCGGTTTCATCCCCGCCGATCCCGAATTGCCCCTGCTGCTCGACACCGTGCGGCCGATCCACGAGGTGGTGAAGGTCGACTATTACCTCCAGGGCTGTCCGCCCTCGGCCGACGCCATCTGGGCCGCCCTGCGCGCCCTGCTCACCGGGGGCGAGCCGGTGCTGCCCTACAGCCTCTTCAAGTACGAGTGACGGGAGGAACGGACGATGGGCACGCCGCGCAAGATCGTGATCGATCCCGTCACACGGGTCGAAGGCCACGGCAAGGTCACGCTCCACCTCGACGAGGCGGGCGAGGTCACCGAAGCCCGTTTCCACATCGTCGAGTTCCGCGGTTTCGAGCGCTTCATCCGCGGCCGCATGTATTGGGAAGCGCCGATCGTCATCCAGCGCCTGTGCGGCATCTGCCCGGTCAGCCATCATCTGGCGGCGGCCAAGGCGATGGATGCCATGCTGGGCGTCGACCGCCTGACGCCGACGGCGGAAAAACTGCGCCGCCTGATGCATTACGGCCAGATCCTGCAATCCAATGCGTTGCACATCTTCCACTTGGCTTCGCCCGATCTCCTGTTCGGCTTCGACGCTCCGCCGGAGCAGCGGAACATCATCGCCGTCCTGAACCAGCATCCCGAGATCGGCAAATGGGCGATCTTCATCCGCAAGTTCGGCCAGGAAGTGATCAAGGCGACCGGCGGCCGCAAGATCCATCCGACCACGGCAGTGCCGGGCGGCGTCACCCAGAATCTCGCCGTCGCCGACCGTGACGCGTTGCGCGCCCAGGTCGACCAGATCGTCGATTGGTGCCGGGCGGCGCTCGCCCATCACCTCGGCTTCGTCGAGGCCAATCCGGCCCTGCACCGCGATTTCGCCAGCTTCCCCTCGAACTACCTGAGTCTGGTGGGCGAGGGCGGCGCCATGGACCTCTACGACGGCCGGCTTCACGCCATCGACGCCGCCGGGGCGCTTTTGCTGGATGCGCCGCCGGCCGATTACGTCAGCCATTTCGCCGAGGAAGTGCGGAACTGGAGCTATCTCAAGTTCCCCTATCTGCGCAGCCTCGGGCGCGAGAAGGGCTGGTACCGGGTCGGCCCGCTGGCGCAGGTCAATGTCTGCTCCTCGATTCCCACGCCGCTGGCCGAGGCGGCCAGGCTCGAGTTCATGGCGGCGGGGGGCGGTGGCCCGGTCCATGCGACGCTGGCCTATCACTGGGCGCGATTGATCGTGCTGCTCCACTGCGCCGAAGTGATCCGCGACCTGCTGTTCGACGAGGATCTCCAGGGCACCGAGCTGATGGCGACAGGGACCCGGCGCGAAACCGGCATCGCTTGTGTCGAGGCACCGCGCGGCACCCTGATCCACCATTACACGGTCGACGACAAGGACCAGATCACCAGCGCCAATATCATCGTCTCCACGACCAACAACAACGAAGCCATGAACCGCGCCGTCGCCAAAGTGGCGCGGGAGGAACTCTCGGGAAGGGAGATCACCGAAGGCCTTCTCAACCACATCGAAGTGGCGATCCGCGCCTATGACCCCTGTCTTTCCTGCGCCACCCATGCGCTGGGTCAGATGCCGCTGATGGTCACCCTGGTCGACCCCGAAGGCCATGAAATCGCGAAAGGAGTGAAGCAATGAGCCCGCCCCTGAAGCGCAGCCGGCCGCGTGTCCTCGTGTTCGGCTACGGCAATCCCGGCCGTCAGGACGACGGCGCCGGCCCTGCGGTGGCCGAAGCGCTGGAACGCATGGACCTGCCCAATCTCACGGTCTGGATCAACGACCAGCTCACGATCGAGGATTCGATCGCCGTCGCCACGGCGGACGTGGTCTGCTTCGTCGACGCGGCGAGGACCGGCCGGGCCGGCATCGCCGTCCATCCGGTCGAAGCGGCAGAGACGGTCGAGGTGGCGAGCCACGCCCTCTCGCCCGAAGCCCTGCTGGCGATCGCGCGCGATCACTTCGGCGCCGTGCCGCCCGCCTATATGGTCGCCCTGCGCGGCCGCCGCTTCGGCCTGGGCGAGGGGCTGTCGCCCGAGGTCGCGGCCAATGTCGCGGTCGCCGCCGGGTTGATCCGGCGCGGCGCCGTGATGGCGGAAACGCCGGCATGAGCAACATCGGCCTCGGCCCCAAGCGCCGCACCGTCCTGCTGGTCGACGGCGATGCCCATGCCCGTGCCTCGCTCCGCAAGGTGCTGGAAGGTGCCGGCTTTTCGGTGGGCGAAGCCTGTTCGGCCAAGGAGGGGGAGCGGACGGCGCTGCGCATCCTGCCGGACGCCATCCTGACCGACCTCATGGTCGAGACCATCGATGCCGGCCACGAGATCGCCGAGCGGCTGCGCGCGGCCGGCCACGAGATCCCGCTCTATGTCGTCAGCACGGCGGCGGATGCCCTGGTCGGCGCCGTCTCCTTCAAGGAGCTGGGCATTTCCGGCGTCTTCCTGAAGCCGGTCGATCCCGCGATCGTGGTGCAGACGCTGAAGACCCGCCTCGACGCCGCCTGACGCGGTGACGCTCAGCGCCAGCGCGAGGCGGCGCTGTCGTCGCTCTCCTTGGCGGCGACCCAATGGCTGCCGGCCGCCGTGATCTCGCGCTTCCAGAAGGGCGCGTCGGTCTTCAGCCGGTCGATCAGGAATTGCGTCGCTTCCAGGGCCGCCTGGCGGTGCGGCGAGGCGGCGGCGACCAGCACGATACGGGCCCCCAGCGGCAATTCGCCGACCCGGTGGATGATCAGGCAATCGGCCAGTTCGAAGCGCTTCCGCGCCTCCGCCTCCAGGGCTTCGAGCGCCCTTTCGGTCATGCCGGGATAATGCTCCAGGGCGATCCCGGTGACGTCTTGCTGATCGCCGTGGCGCCGGACGAGGCCGACGAAGGAGGCGACGGCGCCGACCCCTGGCCCCTGGTCAAGGCGGGCCAATTCGGCCCCGACGTCGAAATCTTCGCTCTGGACGCGGATCATGCTGGCCGCCTCCCCGCGGCTACTCCAGATGGGCGGCCAGGAAGTCGAGCGTGCGTTCCTTGGCGAGCTTGGCCGCGGCGGCATCGAAATTGGCGCGGCGATCCGAATTGAAGCCATGGTCGGCGTCATAGACGTGGATCGCCACTTCCGGATGCTTCTCCGCCAGGATCTCGATCTTCTCCTGCGGGATGGTGGCATCCTTGGCGCCGAAATGCAGCATGGTCGGGCACTTGGGCGCGGCGTTCATGAAATTCAGGATGGCGGTGCCATAGTAGCCGACCGCGCAGTCGAGCCCGTTCACCTTGGCGGCGGCGAGCCAAGCCACGGCGCCGCCGTAGCAATAGCCGACAATGCCGACCTCTTCCTTCTCCTTGCTGCGGCGGAGATGGGAGACGCAGGCGCCGACATCCAGGATCGGGCCTTCCCAGCCCACTTCCTCGCGCAGCTTGCGGCCGTGGGCGACGCCCTCGGCGTCATAGGGCAGGTCGACGTTGCGCTCCACCCGGTCGTAGAGCTGGGGCGCCAGCACCTCGTAACCCTCGGCGGCGAATTGCTCCGCCACGTCGCGGATATGGCCGTTCACGCCGAAGATCTCCATGGCGACTACCACGCCACCGCGCGGCGTATCTTCCGGCATCACATGCCAGGCCTGGAACTTGTGGCCGTCGTCCGCCTCGAGTTCGATCCATTCGCCCGTCATGGTTGCCCCCGCCGCTTGAAGAATACCTTGCCCGTTACGCTGCACACCGTCTCGCCGTTCTGGTTGACGGCGCTGAATCGCTGGATCACCAGGCCGCGGTCGGGCTTGCTGGCCGACGGCACGACATCGATCACCTCGATCCAGACCTGGAGCACGTCGCCGGGCCGGACCGGCCGCTGCCAACGCAGGTCCTCGAAGCCGGGCGAGACGATGAAACCCTTGCCGCCCATCTCGACCGCCCGGCCCGAGACCACTTTCATGATCTTGGCCATCGTATGCCAGCCCGAAGCGATCAGCCCGCCGAATTGGGATTTTTCCGCCGCCGCCGGGTCGGTATGGAAATATTGGGGATCATAGGCGCTGGCAAAGCCGATGATCTCTTCGGCCGTGAATTCGACCGTGCCGGCCATCACCTTGGTGCCGGGCACATGGTCTTCCAGCCAGTCGATGCGCGCGCTCATGCGACACCTCTGGCGTCACGGCAGCCCATCATCACCTTGCTGGTCATTGCGAGGACGACGGCACCGTCCTGGTTCAGAAGCTCGTGGCGGGCCGAGACGATACCCATCTCCGGCCGCGACGACGAGCGCCGGGCGTCCAGAACAGTGACGCGCACGCGGAGCCGGTCGCCCGGGCGGACGGGCAGGAGATAGCGCACCTCGTCGACTCCGGGCGAGCCCATGGAGGTCGAGCGCAGCATGTAGCCGTCGCACATCAGGCGCATCATCATCGAACAGGAATGCAGGCCGGAGGCGATCAGGCCCCCGAAGGGCGATTCGGCCGCCGCCACGGGATCGATATGGATCGCCTGGGGATCGTATTCGCGGGCGAAGGCGATGATTTCGGCGGCGCTGACGGTGATCTCGCCATAAGTCTCGACGCTGCCGACGATGAAGTCCTCGAAATGGAGGATTTCGCTCATGCCCTCGAACCCCTGCCCCAAGACCCGACCAATGCCCGGCCGGCAATCTAGACGGCCGGGGAGCAGGGATCAAGGATGCGGGTCTTTAGGCCGCATGCGGGGCCAGCCCGATCGAAGAAATCGGGTTGTTTTGGGCACTTGCCACAACACCAGTCGTCATGCCCGGGCTCGTCCCGGGCATCCACGTCGGGACGCGCTTCAGCCGTCGGCGCAAGAGGCGGCTTGGCGGCGTGGATGGCCGGGACTTCGCCCG
>JAYSCC010000169.1:0-6673 GCA_041915065.1 Zavarzinia sp. | reverse complement strand
CCGCAGACCCCGAGGTGGCAAGCCTGCTGCGCGAGGCCTGGGGCAGTTTCGGGCGGCCGGAGGTGGATCTCCGCGCGGTCGCGGCGGCGCTCGACGTGCCGGTCTGGTGCGCCTGGGCGCGGGGCGACCGGGTGATTCCCCTGTTCCTGTGCCGGCCAGCGCTGCGCCGCCTGAAGCGGGCGCGGATCGACACCTTCCCGGGTGGCCACGCGCCCTTCCTGGAGGCACCGGAGGATTTCGCGCGAGGGTTCCTGCGCTTCGCCGAAGGGCTTTAGCCTTCCTCGCCGCCCTCGCCCGGTTCTTCCGCCTCGGTCGCGGGGATGGCGTATTGGCCGCCGAGCCAGCGGTGCAGGTCGACGTCGGCGCAGCGGGGCGAGCAGAAGGGGCGGTATTTGGCGACAGCCGGCCGGCCGCAGATCGGGCAGGGTTTGGCGTTGTCGTTGGCGGGTGCGGTCATGGCCGGATACTCACGTCGACGGCGCGGTCCGGCGCCGGCGCATAGCTGAGAGCGAGGCCCGCGGCATCGCCGAGGCCGGAGGCGTCGAGATAATCCTGCACGTCGCCCGGGGCGCGCGCCAGCAGGGCGCGGCCGGGATGGTGGCGGGCGAGGGTTTCTGCCTGGCGGAGGAGGGCGGCGGCCAGATGTTCGGTCGAGGCCCAGCGCCCGGTGGAGAGCGGGCAGGGCGCGCTGGCCGCCCGCGTGATGCTGTCGGCAAGGCGGGTCCGGGTCAGCAGGACGATGCCGTTCAGGTCCCCGCGCGATAGTTCGGGGCGCAGCGGATCGGCCTTCAGGGCGCGCAGCAGCGCCGCCTTGCCGGCCGCGATGGCCGGCGCGTCGCCGATGAAATCGACCAGGATCTGGCCCGCCAGGTTGCGCCGCCGGATCTCCTGCGCCACTACCGGGGCCGCCGCCTCGTTGGCGCCCCGGGGGCCGAGGTCGCCGCCGTCGATGTCGATCGCGGTGAGGGCCTCGGTCTCGTCGATGGTCAGATGGCCGCCGGCGCCGAAGGGCACCTCGCGGGCGAGGCTGGCGGCGAAATCCTCGGCGACGCCTTCGGCGGCGAAGAGATCGGGCACGCCGTGGGCGGCTTCGACCGTGAGGTCCGGCAGGGCCTGGCGGAGGGCCGCGATCGCCGTGGCACCGCTGACGCGGAGGGCGCCGACGCCGCGCTGGCGGGCGAGGCGGGCGGCCGGCGGCGGTGCCGGGCGGAGCAGAGCGGGCGGCTCCAGCCCCTCGGCCGATGCCTTGGCCTGGGCGGCCAGGGCATCGGGTGTGCGGGCGCCGACGCGGGCGGCTTTATGGCCGATCGGCTCGCGGATCACTTCGCAGGCGACGGCGGCGCCCTCGGTCAGCGGGGGCGCGTCCTTCCGCTTTAGGAAGGCGGGCTGGTCGAGGCCGATCTCGACGAAATAGGCACCCAGCGAGGCTTCCCATTCGATCACCCGGCCGAGGCGGATCTCGCCGAGCAGGGGCCGCCGGGTCGCCGGCCAGAGCAGGAATTCGACCGGCACACCGTCCTCGAGCAGGGCCAGGCGCGTTTCGATCGGCCCGGCCTCGACCAGCAGGCGGCGGTTCATGGTCCCGGTGCCGCGAGGTCCAGACCGTTGCCGGCCAGCATCTGCCAGGTCTCGTGCAGCGGCAGGCCGACGACGTTGGAATGGGAGCCGGAAAGGGCGCGCACGAAGGCTTCGGCGCGGCCCTGGATGGCATAGCCGCCGGCCTTGCCGAGCCCTTCGTGCGAGCGGAGATACCAGTCGATCTCCGCCGCGGTCAGGCGCTTGAAGGTCACGGTGGAGACGGCGACGCGGGCGCGGAGGGCGCCGTCCGGCCGGACCAGGGCGAGGCCGGTCAGCACCCGGTGGCGCCGGCCCGAGAGCAGGCGCAGGCAACCGCGCACCTCCGCCTCGGTCTCGGCCTTGGGCAGGATGCGGCGGCCGCAGGCGACCACCGTGTCGGCGGCCAGGATATAGCTGCTCGGGGCCGCTTCGGCGACGCGGCGGGCCTGGACGGCGAGCGCCTTCTCGGTCGCGAGCCGAAGCGCCAGCGCTTGCGGTGCCTCGCCCGGTTTTGGCTGCTCGTCGAGATCGGCGGCGACGACATGGTCCGGCACCAGGCCGAGACGCGCCAGGAGTTCGCGCCGGCGCGGGCTGGCCGAAGCCAGGACGAAGACGGGCGCCGACGAAGGGGAACCGGCCGCCATGGGCGAGTCCGGAAGACCGCTTACTTGAAGCGGAAGGTGATGCGACCCTTGGTCAGGTCGTAGGGCGTCATTTCGACCAGGACCTTGTCGCCGGCCAGGACGCGGATGCGGTGCTTGCGCATCTTGCCGGCGGTATGGGCGAGCACTTCGTGGTCATTGTCGAGCTTTACGCGGAACATCGCATTGGGCAGAAGCTCCGTCACCGTACCGGGAAACTCGATCAACTCTTCCTTGGGCATAAGATCTCCTGAGGGGTCTCGGAAAAAATTTGGGCTGGAACATGCGACCAAGGGGCCGCTTTTGCAAGCGTCCTGGCCGCAGGTCGGCCCTGACACGGCTGCACGATCGATTTCAGACGGTGGGCGCCTTCACGACACCGAAGCGTCCGCGGATGCGGGAGAGGAGCTGATCGCGCACGGCGCGGTAGGCGTCCAACACCTGTTCGCGGTTGCCCTGCATGATCGAGGGATCGAGGGTCGGCCAATATTCTACCTCGCAGGCCATGGTGCGGGTCAGGTCCACCGCCTTGTGCTGGGCCTCGGGTGAGAGCGAGACGATCAGGTCGAAGCTGGTGTCTTCGAGCTGGTCGAAATCCTTCGGCCGGTATTTCGAGATGTCGATGCCCATCTCGTCCATCACCGCGACGGCGAAGGGATCGAGTTCGCCCGCACGGACGCCGACGCAATCGGTGAAGACGATCCTGCCGTAGAAATGCTTCATCAACCCCATGGCCATGGGCGAACGGATGGCGTTCTGTGTGCAGCAGAACAGCACCGCCCCCGGCAGATCGGCGTTGAAGCCCGGCACGGCGAGTCCCCGCTCAGCCCTTCATGAAGAGGACGCAGATCAGCGTGAACAGGCGGCGGGCGGTGTCGAAATCGATCTCGATCTTGCCCTTCAGGCGCTCCGCCAGCAGTTCCGAGCCTTCGTTGTGGAGGCCGCGGCGACCCATGTCGATCGCCTCGATCTGGGCCGGGCTCATGGTTTTGATCGCGGAATAATAGCTCTCACAGATCGCCAGATATTCCCGGATCAGATGGCGGAAGGGCGAGAGCGCCAGGATGATCTTGCCGAGCGGCCGGGTGTCGGCGTCGCGGATGTCGAACACCAGGCGCGATTCCTCGATGCCGAGGTGCAGGTGATAGGGACCGTCGTGATCACCGATGGGCGAGAAGCGATTCTCTTCGAGAAGGTCGAAGATGGCGACCTTGCGCTCGTGATCGACATCGGGGCTGCGCCGGGCGACCGAGCCTTCGTCCAGGGTGACGCCGACCAGGCGGCGGCTGTCGGCGCCCATCTCAATTGGCCTCGCCGAGCCGGACCGCGACCGAAAGGGCGTGGGCGTCCAGCCCCTCCGCCCGGGCCAGCGTGACCGCGGCCGGTCCGATCACGCGGATCGCCGTTTCGTCGCAGCCGACCAGGGTGGTCCGCTTCAGGAAGTCGAAGACCGACAGGCCGGAGGAGAAACGCGCGGTGCGCGCCGTCGGCAGCACGTGATTGGGGCCGGCGACATAATCGCCGATCGCTTCCGGCGTGTGGCGGCCGAGGAAGATCGCCCCGGCATGGCGGATCCGGGCGGCCATGGCGTCCGGGTCTTCCAGCGCCAGTTCCAGGTGCTCGGGGGCGACGGCGTCGACCAGGGCCGGTGCCTCGTCCAGGCTGCGCAGGCGGATCACGGCGCCGTGGCTGTCCCAGCTCTTCCGCGCCGTGGCGGCCCGGGGCAGGCGTTCGAGATGAACCTCGATCGCGGCCAGCACCTTGTCGGCGAAGGCGGAATCGTCGGTCAGCAGGATCGCCTGGGCGCTCTCGTCGTGTTCGGCCTGGGACAGAAGGTCGGCGGCGATCCAGGCGGGATCGTTGGCGCCGTCGGCGACCACCAGGATTTCGCTCGGTCCGGCGATCGAATCGATGCCGACGAGGCCGAAGACTTGGCGCTTGGCCGAGGCGACATAGGCATTGCCGGGGCCGACGATCTTGTCGACCTGGGGGATCGTCTCGGTGCCATGGGCGAGCGCCGCCACCGCCTGGGCGCCGCCCACGCGGAAGATGTCGGTCACGCCGGCCCGCTTGGCCGCCGCCATCACCGTCGGGTTCAGCACGCCGTCCGGGGTCGGCACCACCATGACGATGCGGGGCACGCCCGCGACCTTGGCCGGCAGGGCGTTCATCAGCACGGAAGAGGGATAGGCCGCGGTACCGCCCGGGACATAGAGCCCGGCGGCTGAGACCGAGGTCCAGCGGAGCCCGAGGCGGACGCCCGCGGCATCGGTGAAGTGATCGTCCACCGGCATCTGCCGGCTGTGGAAATATTCGATCCGGCTGGCGGCGAGGTCGAGGGCTGCCAGGAGGTCGGCCGGGACCTTGGCCACCGCATCCTCGATCTCCTCGGCCGTGACGACGAGTTGTTCGGCCGAGGTCAGCGCCATGCGGTCGAAGCGGTTCGTGTAGTCGAGCAGGGCTTCGTCGCCCTTTTCCTTCACGGCGGCGATGATGCCGGCGACGAGGGCGTCGACATCGGCCGCCATCTCACGCTTGGCATGGAGCAGATCGTTGAAGCCGTCGGCGAAATCGGGCGAGGCGGTGGTCAGGTCAAGCGGCACTGAGGGCTCCCCTGAAAGCGTCGATCCAGCCGCCGATCTCTTCGACCCTGGTTTTGAAGGCGGCGCGGTTGACGACCAGACGCGAGGAAATATCGGCGATCTTCTCGACTTCGACGAGTCCGTTGGCGCGTAGCGTATCACCGGTCGAAACCAGATCGACGATGCGCCGGCACAGGCCCAGCGTCGGCGCCAGTTCCATGGCGCCGTTCAGCTTAATGCATTCGGCCTGCACGCCGCGCGCGGCGAAATGACGCCGCGTGATATGGGGATATTTGGTGGCGACGCGGACATGGCTCCAGCGCGTCGGATCGTCCCGCCCGGCGAGATCGACCGGCTCCGCGACCGAGAGGCGGCAATGGCCGATGTCGAGGTCGAGCGGGGCGTAAAGCTCCGGATAGTCGAATTCCATCAAGACGTCGTTGCCGGCGACGCCGAGGTGGGCGGCCCCGAAGGCGACGAAAGTGGCGACATCGAAGGCGCGCACCCGGATCAGGCTGACGTTCGGGTTGGCGGTCGCGAATTTGAGCGCGCGCGACTTGTCGTCGTCGAAGGCGGGTTCCGGGGTCAGGCCCACGCGGTCCAGCAGCGGCCGCAGTTCCTTCAAGATGCGGCCCTTGGGCAGGGCGAAGACCAGGCCTTCGTTGGGGGACTTGGTGACCATCAGGGGTTCTCGTCGCTCTCGTGCTGGGGGGCGTGCCGGGTCGACCACGGTTCGGTCAGGTCCTTCAGCCCGCCTTCCACCACCTCGGCGTCGAGGCGGATCTGGGCGCCGCCGGCGAACACCAGGTCGATCGTTACCCCGTTTTCCTGTTCCTCGACCGCGACGGTCAGCAGGTCCAGGACCTGCGCCACCGCCTGGCGGTCGATACCCTTGACCCGGACCGAGCGGACCTGGTCGAAATGCAGGCCGCAGCGCCGCCGCAGCGCCTTGCCCTCGCTCTCCCAGCAGAAGCGGTTGGCGACCAGGGCGAAGCGCTTGGCCCGGCCGAGATAGACGAGGTCGGCCGTCTTCACCACGGCATCCTGCATCACCGCGGCGACCACCTTGAGGTCGTCGGCGTCGGCGAAACCGAGGTTGAGGCCGGGTGTCGTCATCACTCCGCCATGCGCTGGATATTGGCGCCCACGGCGCTCAGCTTCTCTTCGACCCGCTCGTAGCCGCGGTCGAGGTGATAGATGCGGTTGACCACCGTCTCGCCCTCGGCGGCGAGGCCGGCCAGCACCAGGCTGATCGAGGCGCGGAGGTCGGTCGCCATCACCGGCGCACCCTTCAGCCGCGGCACGCCGCGGACCAGGGCGGAGGCGCCGTGCACGGTCACATTGGCGCCCATGCGGGCCAGTTCCGGCACATGCATGAAGCGGTTCTCGAAGATCGTCTCGGTGATCATGGCGGCGCCTTCCGCGGTCGCCATCAGGACCATGAGCTGGGCCTGGAGATCGGTCGGGAAGCCCGGATAGGGCTGGGTCATGACGTCGACGCCGGTGACGCGGTGGCCGTTCCGCTTCACCTTCATGCCGCGCGCCGTCGGCGTCACTTCGACGCCGCAGCGGTTCATGACCTCGATCACGTCCTCGATCGTGTCGGGCCGGGCGCCGACCAGTTCGACCTGGCCGCCCGCGACACCGACCGCCATGGCATAGGTGCCGGTCTCGATCCGGTCGGGCAGGATCGAGTAATGGGCCCCATGCAGGGCCGCCTTGCCGCGGATCACCAGGCGCTCGCTGCCGACACCGGAAATGTCGGCGCCCATGGCCTGCAGGCATTGGGCGAGGTCGATGATCTCGGGCTCGCGCGCGGCATTGTCCAGCACGGTCTCGCCGTCGGCCAGGGTCGCGGCCATCATCAGGTTCTCGGTGGCGCCGACCGAGATG
>JAYSCC010000168.1:0-6679 GCA_041915065.1 Zavarzinia sp. | reverse complement strand
TCGGTGCCGACCAGGAGGATGGCATCCGCCTGCTCGACGCCGGTGATGCCGGAATTGAACAGGTAGGAAGCGCGGACGGAGGCGTCGAGCTTGGCGCCGTCCTGGCGGCAGTCCAGGTTCTTGGAACCCAGGGCGACCATCAGGTCCTTCAGCGCCTTGATCGATTCGGCATCGGCCAGGTCACCGACCAGGGCCGCGATCTTGTCGCCCGAAAGGCCCTTCAGGGCTTCGGCGATCGCGGCGAAGGCCTGATCCCAGCTCGCCGCCTGGAGCTTGCCGTTGACCCGGACATAGGGCCGGTCGAGCCGGCGCTTGGCCAGGCCGTCGACGGCGTAACGGGTCTTGTCCGAGATCCATTCCTCGTTCACGTCGTCGTTCAGGCGCGGCAGCACGCGGAGCACGGCGGCGCCGCGGGCGTCGAGGCGGACGGCGGAACCGAGGGCGTCCATCACGTCGATGCTCTCGGTCTTCTTCAACTCCCAAGGCCGGGCCGTGAAGGCATAGGGCTTGGAGGTGAGCGCGCCGACCGGGCAGAGATCGATCACGTTACCCGAGAGATTCGAAGTCACCGCCTGGTTGAGATAGGTGGTGATCTCCATGGTCTCGCCGCGGCCGATGGCGCCGATTTCCTCGACGCCGGCCACTTCCGTCGCAAAGCGCACGCAGCGGGTGCACTGGATGCAACGTGTCATGGTCGTCTTGATCAGCGGGCCCATGTATTTCTCGGACACCGCGCGCTTGTTTTCCTTGTAGCGGCTGTGTTCGAAGCCATAGGCCATGGCCTGGTCCTGCAGGTCGCACTCGCCGCCCTGATCGCAGATCGGGCAATCCAGCGGGTGGTTGATCAGCAGGAATTCCATCACGCCCCGGCGCGCCTTGCGCACCAGCGGCGTGTTGGTCTTGATCACCATACCGTCCGCGGCCGGCATGGCGCAGGACGCGATCGGCTTCGGCGCCTTCTCCTGCTCGACCAGGCACATGCGGCAATTGCCGGCGATTGACAGGCGCTCGTGATAGCAGAAGCGCGGAATTTCGACGCCGGCCGCCTCGCAGGCCTGGAGCACATTGGCGCCGGCCGGCACTTCGACGGATTTGCCGTCAACGGTCAAAGTGGGCATGGCTCACCTCACTCCGCGGCCTGGGGCCGGGCCGTATGGCCCGCCTTGTAGTCCGCGATACGCTGTTCGATCACCGGACGGAAATGCCGGATCAGGCCCTGGATCGGCCAGGCCGCGGCATCGCCGAGGGCGCAGATGGTATGGCCTTCGACCTGGGTCGTGACCTCGAGGAGGGTATCGATCTCCTCCGGCTCAGCCTTGCCCTGCACGAGACGCTCCATGACCCGCCACATCCAGCCGGTACCTTCCCGGCACGGCGTGCACTGGCCGCAGCTCTCGTGCTTGTAGAACTTCGACAGGCGGGCGATCGCCTTGATCAGGTCGGTCGACTTGTCCATGACGATGACCGCCGCGGTGCCGAGGCCGGAGCGCTGGGCACGCAGGCTGTCGAAATCCATCAGCACGTCGTCGCAGATCGCCTTGGGCAGCATCGGCACCGAGGAACCGCCGGGGATTACCGCCAGCAGGTTGTCCCAGCCGCCACGCACGCCGCCGCAATGTTTCTCGATGAGTTCCTTGAGCGGAATGCCCATTTCCTCTTCGACATTGCAGGGCTTGTTCACATGGCCCGAGATGCAGAAGACCTTGGTACCCGTATTGTTCGGCCGGCCGAGACCGGCGAACCAGGTGCCGCCCCGGCGCAGGATGGTCGGCGCCACCGCGATCGATTCGACGTTGTTCACCGTCGTCGGGCAGCCCCAGACGCCGACGCCGGCCGGGAACGGCGGCTTCAGGCGCGGCTGGCCCTTCTTGCCTTCCAGGCTCTGGATCAGCGCCGTCTCTTCGCCGCAGATATAGGCACCGGCACCGTGGTGCACGAAGACGTCGAAGTCATAGCCGGAACCGGCGGCGTTCTTGCCGATCAGGCCCGCCGCATAGGCTTCGTCCACCGCCGCCTGCAACCGCCGGCGTTCCTGGATGAATTCGCCGCGGATATAGATATAGGCAGCGACCGCGCGCATGGCGAAACCGGCGATCAGGCAGCCTTCGATCAGCTTCTGCGGATCGTGACGGATGATGTCACGGTCCTTGCAGGTACCGGGCTCGGATTCGTCGGCGTTGACGACGAGATAGCTCGGCCGCCCGTCGGAAACCTTGGGCATGAAGGACCATTTGACGCCGGTCGGAAAACCGGCGCCGCCGCGACCGCGAAGGCCGCTGGTCTTCATCTCGTTGATGATCCAGTCCTGGCCCTTGGCGATGATCTCGGCCGTGCCGTCCCAGTCGCCACGCATCTTGGCCGCCGGCAGGCGCCAATCCTCGAAGCCGTAGAGGTTGGTGAAAATGCGATCCTTGTCCTGAAGCATCGCGTCACTCCCCTGCCGCTTTGAGGGTGGTCAGCGTGGTCGGCCCGCCCTGGGGACAGGACGTCTGCCGGTCGACCTGCGGGCCGGGCTTCGGGCTCTCGCCCCGCGCCAGAGCGTCGAGGATCTCGGCCGTGGTCTGGCCGTTCAGGTCCTCGAAGAAATCGTCATTCACCTGCATCATCGGGGCGTTCACGCAGGCGCCCAGGCATTCCACTTCCATCAGGCTGAACTTGCCGTCCGCCGTGGTCTGATTGATGTCGATGCCGAGCTTCGACTTGCAGGTGGCCAGCACCTCGTCCGAACCGCGCAGCCAGCACGGCGTGGTGGTGCAGACCTGCACGAGATGTTTTCCGACCGGGGCCAGGTTGAACATCGTGTAGAAGGTCGCCACTTCATAGACGCGGATCACCGCCATGCCCAGAAGCTCGGCCAGATATTCCATGGCCGCCCGGGGCAGCCATCCGCCCGCCTGGCGCTGCGCGATGTCGAGCAGCGGCACGATGGCACTCTGCTGACGGCCGGCTGGGTAGCGGGCGATGATCACGTCGGCGAGCTTCTTGTTCTCGTCGTCGAAGGTGAAGGAAGCGGGCTGCTCGAACGGACCCGCCGGTGCAACGCCGTGGCTCAACGGTCGACCTCCCCGAACACGATATCCTGACTGCCGATGATCGCCGGCGCGTCGGCCAGCATGTGCCCCTTGGACATGAAATCCATGGCCTGGAGATGCACGAAGGCCGGAGCCCGGATCTTGCAGCGATAGGGCTTGTTGGTGCCGTCGCCGATCAGATAGACGGCGAATTCGCCCTTGGGCGCCTCGACCGCGGCATAGACTTCGCCGGCCGGCACGTGGAAACCCTCGGTATAGAGCTTGAAGTGGTGGATCAGCGCTTCCATCGAGCGCTTCATGTCGCCGCGCCGCGGCGGGGCCACCTTGCCGTCCTCGGTCATCACCGGGCCCTTGGGCATCTGCTGGATGGCCTGGCGGATGATCTTCAGCGACTCGCGCATCTCATAGAAGCGCAGCACGCAGCGATCGTAACAATCGCCGTGCACGCCCACGGGAATGTCGAAATCCATCTTGTCGTAGGCGTCATAGGGCTGCGACTTGCGCAGGTCCCAGGCGACGCCGGAGCCGCGCAGCATCGGGCCGGTGAAGCCCCAGGCGATCGCGTCCTCGGCCGAGACGATGCCGATGTTGACGTTGCGCTGCTTGAAGATGCGGTTCTCGATCAGCAGGTTCTCGAGGTCGTCCAGCACCTTCGGGAAGGTCTCGGTCCAGGCCATGATGTCTTCGGCCAGGCCCGCCGGCATGTCCTGATGGACGCCGCCGACGCGGAAATAGGCGGCATGGAGGCGCGCGCCGCAGACCCGCTCGTAGAAGCACATCAGCTTCTCGCGCTCTTCGAAACCCCAGAGGATCGGGGTGAGCGCGCCGACGTCCATGCCGTGGGACATGGTGTTCATCAGGTGGTTGGCGATGCGGCCGATCTCGCACCAGAGCACGCGCAGATATTGCGCCCGTTCCGGCACCGCGCAGCCGATCAGCTTTTCCGCCGCGAGCACGAAGGCGTGCTCCTGGTTCATCGGGCAGACGTAGTCCAGGCGGTCGAAATAGGGCACCGCCTGCATATAGGTCTTCTGCTCGATCAGCTTTTCGGTGCCGCGATGGAGCAGGCCCACATGGGGGTCGCAGCGCTCGATCACTTCGCCGTCGAGTTCCATGACGAGGCGCAGCACGCCGTGGGCCGCGGGGTGCTGCGGCCCGAAGTTCAGGCTGTAGGATTTGATGTCGACTTCGGCCATCTCGCGCCTCGTCAGTTCTTGGCCGGGGCCGGCGCCGGAGCGGCGGCCTTCTCGTCACCGGGGAGGATGTATTTCGCCCCTTCCCACGGGCTCAGGAAATCGAAGCGACGGAATTCCTGGGTCAGCTTCACGGGCTCGTAGACCACCCGTTTCTGCTCTTCGTCGTAGCGCAGCTCGACATAGCCGGTGAGCGGGAAATCCTTGCGCAGCGGATGCCCCTCGAAACCGTAGTCGGTCAGGATGCGGCGAAGGTCCGGATTGCCGGCGAAGAAGATGCCGAACAGGTCCCAGGCTTCGCGTTCGAACCAGCCGGCGGTCGGGAAGACGTCGACCACGCTCGGCACCGGGGTGTCTTCGTCGGTCTGCACCTTGACGCGGAGGCGCAGGTTCTTCCGCATCGACAGCAGGTGATAGACGACGTCGAAGCGAAGCGCCCGTTCCGGATAGTCGACACCGCAGACGTCGACCAACTGGTCGAGCAGCAGGGCAGGATCGGCCTTCAGGGCGATCAGCAGCTCGGCCACCTTGGCGGCCTCGGCCGTCACGGTCACTTCGTCATAGGCGACGGAAACGCCGGTCAGGCCCAGCTTGCCTTCGGCCAGCAGGGCTTCGAGTCGCGCGACTTCGGCCGCCAGCGCCTCGGCATTGGGATAGAGTGCCATGGAGACTGCCCCCTACCTGGCGATCGACTGGGTGCGGCGGATCTTCTTCTGCAGCTGCAGGATGCCGTAGAGCAGCGCCTCGGCCGTGGGCGGGCAGCCCGGCACATAGACGTCGACCGGCACGATGCGATCGCAGCCGCGCACCACCGAATAGGAATAGTGGTAATAGCCGCCGCCGTTGGCGCAGCTGCCCATCGAGATCACCCAGCGCGGCTCCGACATCTGGTCGTAGACCTTGCGCATGGCGGGGGCCATCTTGTTGGTCAGGGTGCCGGCGACGATCATCACGTCCGACTGGCGCGGCGAGGCGCGCGGGGCGACGCCGAAACGCTCCATGTCATAGCGCGGCATCGAGGAATGCATCATCTCGACGGCGCAACAGGCGAGCCCGAAGGTCATCCACCAGAGCGAACCCGTGCGCGCCCAGTTGACCAGGGCGTCCAGGTTGGTGACCAGGAAGCCCTTGTCGGCCAACTCGTCCGAAATATCGGTGAAGAACGGGTCCTTGACCGGAGCGGCCGGGGTGTCCTTGGTGATCACTCCCATTCGAGAGCCCCTTTCTTCCATTCATAGGCGAAGCCGACGGTCAGGACGCCCAGGAACACCATCATCGACCAGAAGCCGAAGGTGCCGATGTCGCCGAGCGAGACCGCCCAGGGGAACAGGAAGGCCACTTCGAGGTCGAAGATGATGAACAGGATCGACACCAGGTAGAAGCGGACGTCGAAACGGCCGCGAGCGTCGGAGAAGGCGTCGAAACCGCATTCGTAGGCCGAGAGCTTCTCGACGTCCGGTTTCTGTTCGCCAGCGACCAGCGAGGCGACGATCATCGCGATCGACAAAGCCAATGCGACCCCGAGGAAAATCAGGATCGGGAGATATTCCCTGAGCAACTCGTCCATGCGAGACCCACCAAGCGCGAGGAAAGGTCAGCGGGACTGACATATAGGCTGCGCTAGCACGATTCCCGCACGGGAACGCCCCACGAGCCCAAGCCAACCCCTTTCGACCGAGGGAGTATAGGTGGGGGATTATCGCAAAGAAAGTGATCGGTCCAGCCCAAAGCGCGTCTTCCTATCGCGACGCAACGAGACGCCTAGTGGCTTGAGACAAAAGTCTAAACGGTTGCGGAACCGGCCCTGCCGGGAAAATGCGTCCAGCTCGCGTGGAAAAGGCGTCAGGGCGCCCCGATTCCGGCGCTCGGCGGGGCGGCGAGGCCGACCAGCGGCCGGAAGAAGCGGCGCAACTCGTCCGCCCCTTTGGGATGGGCGTCCCGCATGGTGAGCATGGAGACGACCATGCGCGTGTAGATCTCGCACAGGGTTTCGAGCGGCCCGACGCTGCCCTGGAGAATCATGTCGAGCAGTTGCAGGCGGATCGCCGTGCCCTCGGGCGAGGTCAGGGTCTTGCCATAGACCTGGGCCGCCATATGGGGCTCGTTGATGATCCGCAGATAGGGATTGCGCGGGATCTCGAGGCAGATGTGCACCAGGGCCTCCAGCAGGCGGTCGGCCGGCGCCTCGAAGCCGTCGAGGTGCCGGGTCAGGCCGGCCACGAAATCGCCCACCACCTGCATCAGGGCTTCGTGGAGCACGTCCTCCTTGCCGGGGAAATAACTGTAGACGGTGGCGCGGGTCAGGCCGGCCTCGCGTGCGATGTCGCTGATTCCGGCCTTCTCGATGCTGAACTTGAGGATGCAGCGAAGGGTGGCCTCGACGATCTGTTGGCGCGTCGAGGCCTCGCCCTTCGGCGCCGCCGGCAGGGCCGCCAGCACCATGGTCAGGCGGCC
>JAYSCC010000167.1:2180-6702 GCA_041915065.1 Zavarzinia sp. | reverse complement strand
GAGGAGAGATCGCCCAGGCGCTCGCGCACGCGGACCTTGGGCAGGCCGATGCGCCGGCCCGGCAGGGTCTCGGCCGAGACCAGCTCGCCGTCGACGGCGCCCTTCAAGTCGATCGTGTCGATCCGGTAATCGCTCTTCGCCTTGCGGTCGGCGGGGACGAGGCGAGCCTCGCCGGATTTCTCGATCCGCACGATGCCCAGCACCCGCTCCTGCTCGTGACTGAGCGTGCGGATGATATGGGCCTGGTAGCGGGCATGGCCGAGGTGGTCCTCGACCCGCTCGATCTTGGCCAGAATCCGGTCGCCCTCGGCCGGGGCGGGGCCCGGGTGGCGGCCGGGCACGACGTCGATCTCGGGCACTTCGAGGCCGTCCGGCCATTGTACCGGGCGGGCCAGCAGCTCGCCGTCCTCCGGCACTTCGCGGATTTCGAGCACGGCGATAGAGGGCAGGGCGCCGGCTGCGACCAAGCCGCGGCGGGGCTCGCGCGCGATCACGCCCTGTTCCGCCATTTCGGCCAGCAGGCGCTTCAGCTCGATCCGGGCATCGCCAGTGATACCGAAGGCGCGCGCGATTTCCCGCTTGCCCGCCTTGCCCGGGTGTTCGGCCAGGAAGCGGGCGATCTCTTCCTTGGTGGGGAGCTGGTTGCCGGGCGGCTTCGGACGCTTGGCCACGCCCTCAGTCCGCCTTCGTCTTTTTCGCGGCCGGCTTCTTCGCGGGCGCCTTCTTGGCGGCGGGCTTCTTGGCCGGCGCCTTCTTCGGCGCCGCCTTCTTCACCGGCGCCTCGCCCTCGGCGGCCGCGGCCTTCTTGGGCGCGGTCTTCTTGGGTGCTGCCTTCTTCTTGGCCCCGCCGCCCTTGGCCGCCTTGGCGGCGACCAGGGCCAGCGCCTCGTCGAGCGTGATCGACTGCGGGTCCGTGCCCTTGGGCAGGGTCGCGTAGACGCCGTTCCACGAGACATAGGGGCCATAGCGGCCGTCCATGACGTTGAGCGGCTTGCCGTCCTCGGGATGGGCGCCGAGCGCCTTCAAAGGCTCGGCCGCGGCGCGCTTGCCCCGCTTCGGCGGTTCCGCCAGCAGGGAGACGGCACGATTGAGGCCGATCGAAAAGACTTCTTCCGAGGTCGGCAGATTCACATAGCGCCCGTCGTGGACGATATAGGGGCCGTAGCGGCCGATGCCGGCCTGGATCGGCTTGCCCGACTCGGGATGGGCGCCCACCTCGCGCGGCAGCGAGAGCAGGGCGACGGCCTTGTCGAGGTCGACGGCGTCCGGCGTCAGGTCCTTGGGCAGGCTGGCGCGCTTTGGCTTCTCGCCCTCGCCCAATTGGACATAGGGGCCGAAGCGGCCGGAACGGAGCGAGACCTTCTCGCCCGTCGCCGGATCGTCGCCCAGCATCTTGATGCCGTCTTCGCCGATCGCGGCCTTCTGGCCGTCGTCGTTGGCAGCGGCGAACTGGCGAGTGAAGCGGCATTCGGGATAGTTGGAGCAGCCGATGAAGGCACCGAACTTGCCGAGCTTCAGCGAAAGCCTGCCGTTGCCGCAGGACGGGCAGACGCGCGGGTCCTTGCCGTCCGGCCCCTGCGGGAACAGGTGCGGGCCGAGAAGCTGATCCAGCGCCTCGATCACGTCGGAGATCTTCAGCTCTTTGGTGCCGTCGATCGCCGCCGCGAAATCGCGCCAGAAATCGCGGAGAACCTCTTTCCAGCCGAGCTTGCCGGCCGAAACATCGTCGAGCTGTTCTTCGAGATTGGCGGTGAAGCCATATTCGACATATTTGGCGAAGAAGCTCTCCAGGAAGGCCGTCACCAGCCGTCCCTTGTCCTCCGGCACGAAGCGGTTCTTGTCCATCGTGACATAGGCGCGGTCGCGCAGCGTCGACAGGATGGAGGCATAGGTCGAGGGCCGGCCGATGCCGAGCTCTTCCAGCTTCTTGACCAGGCTCGCCTCGGAATAGCGGGGCGGCGGCTCGGTGAAATGCTGGGCGATGGTGACCGGGCCGCGGCGCAGGCCCTCGTTCTGCTTGAGCTTGGGCAGGCGGCCGCCGTCCTCGTCGTCCTTGGCGCGGTCGTCCTCGCCCTCCTGGTAG
Organism: Zavarzinia sp.; assembly: GCA_041915065.1. Taxonomy (GTDB): domain Bacteria; phylum Pseudomonadota; class Alphaproteobacteria; order Zavarziniales; family Zavarziniaceae; genus Zavarzinia. The sequence goes on along the minus strand of JAYSCC010000167.1, from coordinate 4,619 downwards.
AGGGCCAGGAAGCCGTCGAACAGCACGACCGAACCGGTGGCGCGCAGCATCACCTGGCGGTCCTTGGAGGCGACGTCGACGGTGGTGCGCTCGATCCGGGCCGAATTCATCTGCGAGGCGAGCGCCCGCTTCCAAATGAGCTCATAGAGCCGGCGCTGATCGGGATCGAGACGGCGCAGGGTGTCCGGTAGGCGGGCGAAATCGGTCGGGCGGATCGCCTCATGGGCTTCCTGCGCGTTCTTCGCCTTCACCTTGTAGAGGCGTGGCTGGTCGGGCAGATAGGCTTGGCCGAAATCGCGGCCGATCAGCGCGCGGGCGCCCTGGATCGCCTCGGCCGCCATCGAGACGCCGTCGGTTCGCATATAGGTGATCAGGCCAACGGTCTCGCCGTCGACGTCGACGCCTTCGTAGAGGCGCTGGGCGAGCTGCATGGTGCGCTGGGCGGAGAAGCCCAGCTTACGGGCCGCTTCCTGCTGCAGGGTCGAGGTGGTGAAGGGCGGCGCCGGGTTGCGGAAGCCGGGCTTCGATTCGACCGCTTCGACATGGAACTCGCGCTTCTCGATCGCGGCCTTGGCGGCTTCGGCCTTTTCGGCCGAATTGATGTCGAATTTGTCGAGCTTCTTGGCGTCGAGATGGGTCAGGCGGGCGTCGAAGGTGGCGCCGTCGCCGGCCGCGAAGCGCCCGACCACCGACCAATATTCCTGGGTGACGAAACGCTCGATCTCGAGTTCGCGGTCGCAGATCAGGCGGAGCGCCACCGATTGCACGCGCCCGGCCGAACGCGCACCCGGCAGTTTCCGCCACAGCACCGGGCTCAGGGTGAAGCCGACCAGGTAGTCGAGCGCACGGCGCGCCAAATACGCGTCGATCAGCTCCTGGTCGAGCTTGCGCGGGGCCTTGATGGCGCCGGTGACCGCGGCCTTGGTGATTTCGTTGAAGGTGATGCGGCCGACTTCGACCCCCTTCAGCGCGTGGCGATCGTTGAGGATCTGCAGCACGTGCCAGGAAATCGCCTCGCCCTCGCGATCCGGGTCGGTGGCGAGATAGAGGCGATGAGCCCCCTTCAGCGCCTTGGCGATGTCGCCGATCCGCTTCTTGGCGTCGGCGTCGACTTCCCAATCCATGGCGAAGTCTTCGTCCGGGCGCACCGAACCGTCCTTGGCCGGCAGGTCGCGGACATGGCCGAAGCTGGCGAGAACCGTGTAGTCGGCCCCGAGGTATTTGTTGATGGTCTTGGCCTTCGCCGGAGACTCGACGATGACAACGTTCATTGTGTCCCAGTGCAGACGGGCTTACGCGACAACAGGGTCAGATCAGCGAGACTCGGCCGCCGGCGTGGCGGACAAGCCGTCCGCCCAATTCAAGTTCGAGCAAAATGGTGAAAACCAGGGGGGGAGTCAATTCGGACTGCCGAACCAACTCGTCGACGGCGACCGGAACCGGTGACAGAAGGCTGGTCACCCGGGCCCGGTGACGGTCGACTTCCGCCTCGTCCGGGGCCTTCAGGGGCGGGCCGGCGAAGTCGGGACCCCCGGGTTCGGCCAGCGGCGCCTCGACCATCGGGCGGAGCGCATCCGCCACTTCGACCCCGCTTTCGACCAGCCGGGCACCCTGGCGGATCAGGTCGTTGGCGCCTCTCGCTCGCGGATCCAGCGGGCTTCCGGGCACCGCCATCACCTCGCGCCCCTGTTCGAGGGCGAAGCGCGCCGTGATCAGGCTGCCCGACTTGACCGCCGCCTCGACCACCACGACGCCGAGGGAGAGGCCCGAGATCAGGCGGTTGCGGCGGGGGAAGTGACGGGCCTGGGGCTCCGTCCCCATCGGCATTTCGGCGACCAACAGGCCGGCGTCGCCGATCCTGGCCTGTAGCGCCGCATGTTCGGGCGGATAGACGACGTCGATGCCGCCGGCCACCACGGCGATGGTGCCCGAATCGAGGGCCGCGGCATGGGCCACCCCGTCGATGCCACGCGCCAAGCCGGAAACCACGACGAAGCCGGCCCGGCCGATGTCGGCCGCCATCTCGCGCGCGATGCGCTGGCCGGCGGCGGATGCGTTGCGGGCCCCGACCATGGCGACGGCCGGGCGCGCCGCCAAGTGGAGATGGCCCTTCACGGTGATCAGGGGTGGCGCCGCCTCGGTCGTGGCCAGCAGGCGGGGATAATCGGCCGCGCCCTTGGCGAGGAGACGGGCGCCGGCCGCGGCCACGGCGGCCAACTCGCGGTCGGCTTCGGCCCGGCCGGGGATGCGGAGCGGCCGCGATCCGCCCTTGCGGGCGAGGCCGGGCAGGGCTTCGAGGGCCGCGGCGGCGCTGCCATAGAGGCTCAGCAGGTGGTCGAAGGCGACCGGGCCGACGCCGTCGGTCCTGATCAGGCGCAGCCGGTCGGCCAGGTCGTCATGCGAAGTCTTGTTGCGCGCCACCCGGCCCCCCGAATTCCT
>JAYSCC010000167.1:0-2170 GCA_041915065.1 Zavarzinia sp. | reverse complement strand
GCGACCAGAAACAACCCGCGGTCGAAGCGGGATCAGCTCGCCGCGTTTTTCTTGCGCAGGCCGGCCAGCAGGGCGTCGATGCCGCCGGAGGAGATGACGCTGCCGTAGTCTTCGCGCTGGGCGCTCCGCATCGACAGATTCTCGATCACCACGTCGACGATCTTGTAGCTGCCGGCAGTGCCCGAGAGGTGCCAGTCCACATTGGTGGGCTGGGGCTTCTTCGGGCTGATGATCTGGGTCCGCACCACGGTCTCGTCGCTCAGCACTTGGCTGCCCAGGACCTTCAGGGTCTCGCCGGCATATTGGCTGAGGCGGCGGGAATAGGTGCGCACCACGTCGTCGGTATAGAGCTTGTTGAATTCGTCGATCTGCTCGGGCGTGGCGCTGCGGCGATAGCGGCCGAGCACGAATTGGCCGATCGCCGGCACGTCGAAGGCCTGCACGAACAGATCGCGGAACTTGGCGTCGCGGTCGGCCTGGCTCAACGCCTTGTCGGCCAGGACCGAGATCGCCTGATTGCCGAGGCCCTCGATGAAATCGCTGGCGGGATCGGCCGCCAGGGCCGGCCGGCCCAGTGCAGCGAGGCCCGCCAGGGCAATGCCGAAGGCCCCGGTGCGGGCCAGGAGAAAGCGTCGGGTAACCATGTCCAACCTTCCAGAGCTCGTGGCGGCACGGGCCGCGAGCCCCCTCCACGAGAAAAACGCCCGAGGAAAACCCCGGGTTCCCCGGCTGTCAACCGGGGACCGCGCAATGCAGCCCGCCGGTGCCTTCGAGGTGGTGCTTTTCGGGGCGGCGCTGTTCAGCGCGGTGCCGACAGGGTGGTATCCGCGGCGTCGTCGTCGCGATTCTCGATCGCTGCCGCGCGGTGCTGGCGATAGAGGTTGCGGACGGCGGCATAGAAATCGATCGACGACGATTCGACGTCGTCCAGATTCTCGATGTTGCGTGCCCGCGTATCGATGACGTCGGCGCCCTTCAGGCCATAACCCACCACTTCCGCGTCATTGGCCGGCAGGACATAGGTGAGCGGATCGAAGGCGGTGTCGACGACGCGGCCGAAGAGATCGCGCGGCGGCGCCGGGCCGAGCAGCGGCAGCACCAGATAGGGGCCTTCGTCGGCCCCCCAGACCGCCAGGGTCTGGCCGAAATCCTCGTCGTGGCGGGGATAGCCGATGTGGCTGGCGTAATCGTAGAAACCGCCGACGCCGGCGATCGTGTTGGTGATGAAGCGCGCCGTGGTGATGCGCGCCCGGCCCAGATCACCCTGCAACAGGTCGTTGGCCAGGATCACCGGGCTGCGCAGGTTGTTCAGGAAATTGTGGAGGCCGTTCTGAACCAGGGTCGGTGTCAGCGACCGATAGATCGTGGCGACCGGCTTCAGGAACATATAGTCGAGAAAACGGTTCACTTCGAAGAAGTAGCGGTTCAGCGGCTCGACGGGATCGTTGCGCTTCTGGAACTCGGCCACGGCTTCCGGATCGCTGGCCGGCGGCTTGGTGGCGCAGCCACTCACCGCGCCGGCCAGGAGGAGCAGGGTCATCCCCGCGGCGACCAGGCGGCGAAATCGCGTCTGCCCCCGGCGGACGATGGCCACTGCCTTCACTTGATCGCGCGTCTGTCCCACGAATTCTCTCCGCCACGAAACGGCCACACGCCTATAATAGATGTGCAGCAATACCAAGAGTGTTGCCTATCACACTGTTCTTCAAGGGATAAGAGCGAAATTCACCCAACCGTTGCCGGCAGGTGACGGCTGGGGGACGTGTTGTCGCAGCCACGGCCAGGCTTGCAGAAACACATAAAGATATGTTTATGTGTTGCATGATTTGCGCCGTGCCCACCCCGCTATGACCGATCTCCTCGCCGCCCTGAAAGGCGCCGCCGAGTCGACGCGCTTGCGCATCCTGGGCCTTCTGGCGCGGGCCGAACTCACCGTGTCCGAATTGGTCCAGATCCTGGGCCAGAGCCAGCCGCGCCTGTCGCGCCACCTGAAACTGATGGCCGAGGCCGGCCTGATCGATCGTTTCCGCGAAGGCGCCTGGGTCTTCCATCGCCGGGCGGCGGAAGGCGTCGGCGCCGAACTGGCGGCCCGGGTGGTCGCCCTGATCGACGACTCGGATCCCGGGTACCAGCGCGACATGGCCCGACTCGATCAGGTCCTGCAGGCGAG
>JAYSCC010000166.1:0-6755 GCA_041915065.1 Zavarzinia sp. | reverse complement strand
GTTGATCGACATCAGCGCCGCGGCGAGGTCGGAATCGAGCTTGCCGTAGAGAGGGGCGCCCAGGCCGGCGGGCACGCCGGTGGCCACGAGTTCGATCACCGCGCCGATCGAGGAACCGGCCTTGCGGATGCGGTCGAGGTCTTCTTCCCAGAGCCTGGCGGTTTCCGCGTCCGGGCAGAAGAAGGGGTTGTTGTCCACTTCCGCCCAGTCCCAGCGGCCGCGATCGATCGCGCGCTTGCCGATCTGGACGAGCGCCCCGCGGACCTGCACGCCTTCGCCCAGCAGCTTGCGGGCGAGCGCACCGGCGGCGACCCGGGCCGCGGTCTCGCGGGCCGAGGAACGGCCGCCGCCGCGCGGGTCGCGGATGCCGTATTTCACCTGATAGGTGTAATCGGCATGGCCCGGGCGGAAGCTCTTGGCGACCTCCGAATAGTCCTTGGAGCGCTGGTCGGTATTCTCGATCATCAGGCTGATCGGAGTTCCCGTGGTCAGGCCCTCGTAGACGCCGGAGAGGATCTTCACCGCGTCCGCCTCGCGGCGCTGGGTGGTGAAGCGGCTCTGCCCGGGTTTCCGCTTGTCCAGGAAGACCTGGATCTCGGCTTCGGTCAGGGGGATCCGCGGCGGCATGCCGTCGACGACGCAGCCGAGCGCCGGCCCGTGGCTCTCGCCCCAGGTGGTGACGCGGAACAGATGGCCGAAGCTGTTGTGCGACAAGTCAGACCACCGAAATGTCAGACGACGGAAATATCGGGCGCGTCCGGCGCCTTCATGCCGACGACGTGATAGCCCGAATCGACGTGATGGACCTCGCCGGTCACGCCGCGGGCGAGATCGGAGAGGAGATAGAGCCCGGCGCCGCCCACGTCCTCGGTCGAGACGTTGCGCTTCAGCGGGCTGTTGTATTCGTTCCACTTGAGGATAAGGCGGAAGTCGCCGATCGCGGAAGCGGCGAGCGTCTTGATCGGGCCGGCCGAAATCGCGTTGACCCGGATGTCCTGCTTGCCGAGGTCGGCCGCGAGATAGCGGACGGAGGCTTCCAACGCCGCCTTGGCGACGCCCATCACGTTGTAATGGGGCATCACCTTCTCCGCCCCGTAATAGGACAGGGTCACGAGCGAGCCGCCGTTCGGCATCATCGCTTCGGCGCGCTTGGCGATCGCGGTGAAGGAATAGCAGGAGATGAACAGGCTCTGGGTGAAGTTTTCCGGGCTGGTGTCGACGTAGCGGCCCTTCAGCTCTTCCTTGTCGGAATAGGCGATGGCGTGGACGACGAAATCGATCGTCTCCCATTCCTTCTTCACCGCCGCGAACAGGGCGTCGATCGAGTCGAGCTCGGAGACGTCGCAGGGCAGAATCAAACTGTCGGGCGTGCCGACTTCGGCCGCCAGCGGGCGCACCCGCTTTTCCAGAGCCTCACCCTGATAGGTGAAAGCGCATTGGCCGCCTTGGGCGTGCACCGCCTTGGCGATACCCCAGGCGATCGACCGGTCGTTGGCGACACCCATGATAAGTCCACGTTTTCCAGCCATAAGGCCGGCGCCGGTCGACATAGGCTGATCTCCCTCAAGGCGTCCTTCGAAGCGCGCGGATTATAGACGTCTCGATCCGACCCTCAAGCGGCGGCTTCGCGAAGGCCCATCGGCAGGCCGCGCTTGCCAAGGCCGGGGGGCCTGTGTTCCGTTGTCGCCCAAACCCCGAGGTAGATGCCATGTCCGATCTTCTGTCGTCCCTGGACGACGCGGCGCTCGCCGCGCGCGGGCCTTACGACCTCTTCGCCGTCTGGTTCGCCGAAGCCGAAGCGACCGAGGTGAACGATCCCAACGCCATGGCCCTGGCCACCGTCGATGCCGACGGCCAGCCCTCGGTCCGCGTCGTCCTGATGAAGGATTATGACGCGCAAGGCTTTGTCTTCTATACCAATTTCGAGAGCGACAAGGGCCGCGCCCTGCTCGGCCAGCCGCGCGCCGGGCTCAATTTCCACTGGAAGGGCCTGCGCCGCCAGGTGCGGGTGAACGGCACCGTGGCCCCGGTCTCGGCCGAGGAGGCGGATGCCTATTTCGCCAGCCGGCCGCGCGACTCCCAGGTCGGCGCCTGGTCCAGCGACCAGTCCCGCCCGCTCGATTCGCGCGCCACACTGGAAGCGGCGATCGCCCGCAACGCCGCCCGATTCGCCGGGGCCGAAGTGCCGCGTCCGCCCCATTGGTCCGGCTTCCGCGTGACGCCGACCCGAATCGAGTTCTGGCAAGACCGCCCCTTCCGGCTGCATGATCGTGTCGTGTTCGAGCCTGCCCCTGCGGGCGGCTGGGCCGTGCACCGGTTGTTCCCCTGACGGCGGATCGGAGCAGGCGGAAGCCATGACGGCAGAAACCAAGACCAAGCGGGCCTTCAACGGCGACCTGGCGGAAGCCGCGCGGCTGATGCACCGCGCGACCATCGCCTCGGTCTCCGTCGCGATCACGCTGATCATCATCAAGACCGTCGCCTTCTTCCTGTCGGGCTCGGTCGCCATGATGTCGAGCCTGATCGATTCGACGCTCGACGCCCTGGCCTCGCTCGCCACCATGCTGGCAGTGCGCCAGGCGACCGCGCCGGCCGACCACGAGCACCGCTTCGGCCACGGCAAGGCGGAGGCGCTGGCCGGCCTGCTCCAGGCCGCCATCGTGACCGGCTCCGGCGTCTTCCTGCTGTTCGAATCGATCCGCCGCATCCTGGCGCCGGAGCCGGTGGCCAACGGCATGATCGGCATCGTCGTCATGGTCGCCTCGATGGCGCTGACCCTGGCCCTGGTCACCTATCAGCACCGGGTGATGTCCAAGACCGGCTCGATCGCCGTCGCCGGCGACCGCCTGCACTATCTCTCCGACCTCTTGTCCAACGCGGGCGTGGTGGTCGCGCTGATCGCGGCGACCCAATTCGGCTTCCCGCTGGCGGACGGGCTGATCGCGCTCGCCATCGCGGCCGTCATGCTGTGGGGCGCCTTCGGCATCCTGCGCGGCGCCTATGACGTGCTGATGGACCGCGAACTGCCGGACCACGAGCGCGCCCAGATCGTCGAGATCGTGAAGCAGGAACCGCTGGTGCTCGCCCTGCACGACCTGCGCACCCGGCGTTCCGGCCTCGCCACCTTCATCCAGCTTCACCTGGTGCTGGACGGCGACATGCCCCTGCACCAGGCCCATGCCATCGTCGAGGGTGTCGAGCAGAAACTGATCACCGCCTTCCCCGGTGCCGAAGTCATCATCCACGAAGACCCGGACGGGGTCGAAGAGGGTGACGGCCATGCCCTGCGCACGGCCGTCTGAGCGACCGAAAGATCGCCGCTTCCCGCGCGCAGCCGGGGCGAGTCGTTGAACCATGCCCGTGACCGAAAATTCCGGCCGTACCCTGATCCTGACCGGCGCCAGCCGGGGCATCGGCCATGCCACCGTGAAGCGCTTCTCTTCCGCCGGCTGGCGCGTCATCACCTGTTCGCGCCAGCCCTTCCCGGAGAATTGCCCCTGGGCGGAAGGGCCCGAGGATCACGTCCAGGTCGATCTCGCCGATGTCGCCTCCCTACCCCGGGTGATCGAGGACATGCGGAGCCGCCTGGTCGACGGCAGGCTCGACGCCCTGGTCAACAATGCCGGCATTTCGCCCAAGGGCGAGGGCGGCAGCCGGCTCGGCACGATCGAGACCGAATACGAGACCTGGGACACCGTGTTCCGGGTCAATTTCTTCGCCCCCGTGCTGCTCGCCCGCGGCCTGATGCAGGAATTGCGCGCCGCCCAGGGCGCCGTGGTCAATGTGACCTCGATCGCGGGCGTGCGGGTGCACCCCTTCGCCGGTTCCGCCTATGCCACCTCGAAGGCGGCGCTGGCTGCGCTGACGCGCGAGATGGCAGCGGATTTTGGTCCGCTCGGCATCCGGGTCAACGCCATTTCGCCGGGCGAGATCGAGACTGCCATCTTGTCGCCCGGGACCGAGAAACTGGTCGATCAGATCCCGCTGCGTCGCCTGGGCAGCCCGGACGAAGTGGCCAAGGCGATCTATTTCCTGTGCACGGAAGATTCGTCCTACATCTCGGGCGCCGAACTCCATATCAACGGCGGCCAGCACGTCTGACCTCGTCGCCCACGGGCGACAGCAGCGCGGATTCGCCGAAACCCCGGCCGGCCGCCCTTGACCGGCGGGCCGATGCGCCGGCATCTGTCTCCGTTCACGACAGACGGAAAGGCCAGACGGGCCGAAGGAAGGTGTGCCATGGCGCGCAAGAACCAATCGTTCTCGACCGAGACCATGAGCAAGCGCCGGAGGGGCTTTCAATTCTGAAGCCCGAGTCAAGCGCGGCGACCGCATGGTCCATGGCGACAAGGAACTGATCGAGAAACTGGGCCGGAACGACCCCTGCCCCTGCGGCTCGGGCCGCCGGTTTCAAGCTGTGCTGCCTCGAAACCGACTGCTTTCCTCGACCGGGCCTATTACCGGCGGTGACGCCGCCCTGCCCCCGAGGTAGCCGGATGGGCGGAACGAGGCTTCGTTCCGCCCGCCTTTCAAACGGCGTCAGGCCGCGTGTTTCACCGTCGACAGGAAGCGGTCCACCTCGCGGCGCAGGCGTTCGGCCTGCTGCGACAGGTCGCCAGCCGAGGTGAGCACCTGGGCCGAGGCCCCGCCGGCTTCGCTCGCCACCACCTGAACGCCCTGGATCGAGCTCGAGACCTCGTTGGTGCCGAGCGCCGCCTGTTCGACGTTGCGGGCGATTTCGGCGGTTGCTGCGATCTGCTCCTCGACCGCGCTGGCGATCGTGTTCGAGACCATGCTCATGTCGTTGATCTGGTGCGAGACGCGGGCGATCGCCTCGACCGCCTTGGCCGTGGAGGCCTGGATCTCGGTGATCTGGGCCGTGATGTCCTCGGTCGCCTTGGCGGTCTGGTTGGCCAGGCTCTTCACCTCGGAGGCAACCACCGCGAAGCCCTTGCCGGCTTCGCCCGCGCGCGCGGCCTCGATCGTCGCGTTGAGGGCGAGCAGGTTGGTCTGACCGGCGATGTCCTGGATCAGCTTGACCACGTTGCCGATCGCGTCCGACCCGCGCTCCAGGAGCTGCATGATGCCGTTGGCCGCCTCGGCGTCGGTCACCGCCTTGTTGGATAGCTCGGCCGACTGCTGGACCTGACGCCCGATCTCGCGCGAGGACGAGGTCAGTTCCTCGGTGGCGCTGGCCACTGTCTGGACATTGGTCGAGGCCTGTTCGGCGGCGGCGGCGACCGAAGTCGCGCGGTCGGTGGTATCGCGGGCGGTGCCGGTCAGCACCTCGGCGTTGCTGCGCAACTCGTTGGCGGCCGACGACAGGGTGGCGACCACCTCGGCGATGGTGCCTTCGAAACCGGTGACCGCCTCGGCCAGTTCGCGGGCGCGGCGGGTCTGCTCCTCGGCCCGGCGCAGGTCTTCCGCCATGCGGGCCTGTTCGGCCTGGGCGGACTTGCGTTCGGTTTCCTGACGGGCTTCCTCCGCTTCGTGCTGGCGGCGGCGGTTCTCGGCCTCGCGGGCGCGGGCGTCGCGCGCCTCGCGGAGCTGCTTCACCAGGGTTTCGACGGCGCGCCAGATCTCGCCCACTTCGTCGTTCGATTTCTGGGCCGGGACGGAGACGTCGAGCTTGTCGCCGGCGATCGCGGTGACCGTCGCCGTCACTTCGCCGAGCGGCCGGGCGAGCTGCCGGGTACCGATATAGGCGGCGATGCCGATGCCGAAGATCAGGCCGATCGCGGCGGTCGCCACCACGACCATTTCCATGGTGTCGCCGAAGGCCTTGGCCTCGGCGCGGTGCCGCGCGAGGTCTTCCAAAATCTCCTTCAGGGCGCCGTCGACCACGGCCTGGAAGGCCTTGCGGTTGGCCCGGTTGGCTTCGTTGTTGCCGAGCGCATTGGCAGCGGCCGGACTATCCTCGACACCAGCCTTGGCCAGGGCCATGCGGAAGTCGCGGAATTCCGCGGCCTGCTTCATCAAGGCGTCGAGTACCGGCCGTTTCGCGGGCGGCACCAGCGGCGCCCATTCCGCGAACAGGGCGTCGATCGCGTCGAGGTCCTTGGTCAGATTGGTGGCGAAGGGCTTCGCCGCGTCGCGGTCGGCGGCGGCATAGATGCCCCGCGACTCCATGACCACCTCGGCGATCAGTCGGTTCAGCCGTTCGGCATTGAGGGCGCGCTGGCCGGCGGCGACGAGCAGCTCGTCGCGTTCGGCGACGCTGTTGAGGGCATTGAGGGACATGCCCGCAATGACGGCTGCCACCACACCCATAATGGCCACGATGGCGAATATCTTCGCACGAACACGCATTTTTCCCTCCGGCGGGACCGCTCCCGGCGCCGAAATTGCCCACCCACGGAAAGTCATGCGCCGAAACTGGCTAAGAGCCGGTAAACGCGGAGCGGAGCGGGGCCTTCGCCCTTGGTCGAAGACGTCCCGGACCGGAGCCCCGGCTTTTCCTCTTGCGACGGGCCATTTCGCGATCTGCGACCAGGGCCCGAAATTGTCCCGATCCAATCGTCGCAGGCGGATTGCGGCTGCCGGGATTGGAGGTTAACGTTGAAAGACAGATGCGGTGCAGGCCGCGCAAAAATCGGACGGCTGGGGGTTTGCAGTTGGGGAATTGCACGGCGGCGGGGCAGGGCCACGCGTTTCGTTCCTGTTGTCTTCAAGCGTCGCATCCGGAGGGCTGAGCCTTGGAATATCTGGTTCAGCAGCTCATCAACGGCATCACGCTCGGCGCCGTCTACGCCCTC
>JAYSCC010000165.1:0-6756 GCA_041915065.1 Zavarzinia sp. | reverse complement strand
CTAGACCCGATCTTCCAGGTCTTGCGCACGGTGCCGCCGCTCGCCTGGCTGCCGCTCTCGCTGGCCGCCTTCCAGGCCGCCAATCCTTCGGCGATCTTCGTGATCGCGATCACCTCGATCTGGCCGATCATCCTCAATACCGCGGTCGGCATCCGTAACATCCCGCAGGACTACCGGAACGTCGCCCGCGTGCTGCGCCTGTCCGGCCCCGAGTTCTTCTTCAAGATCATGCTGCCGGCCAGCGTGCCCTTCATGTTCACCGGGCTTCGCATCGGCATCGGCCTGTCCTGGCTCGCCATCGTCGCGGCCGAGATGCTGATCGGCGGCGTCGGCATCGGCTTCTTCATCTGGGATGCGTGGAATTCCTCGCTGATCAGCGAAATCATCGTCGCCCTGATCGCGGTCGGCCTGGTCGGCTTCGTGCTCGACCGCCTGATCGGCGCCCTCGGCAACCTGGTCGCCGGCACCACCCGCACCTGAGGAGACGGATCATGGCCAACTATCTCTCGATCGAACAGGTGGGCGTCAGCTTCGAGACCGAACGCGGCCCCTTCGTCGCCTTGCGCAACATCGACCTCAAGGTCGCCAAGGGCGAATTCATCTCGATCATCGGCCATTCCGGCTGCGGCAAGTCGACCTTGCTCAACCTGGTCGCCGGCCTGCTGGAAGCCAGCACCGGGGCGATCCTGCTCGAAGACCGCGAAGTGAAGGAACCGGGGCCGGAACGGGCCGTGGTGTTCCAGAACCATTCGCTGCTGCCCTGGCTCTCGGTCTACGACAACGTGAAGCTCGCGGTCGACAAGGTCCATGGGCGAACCAAGAGCCGGGCCGAGCGCCACGACTGGGTGCTGCACAACCTCGACCTCGTCGGCATGGCCCATGCGGTGGAGCGCAAGCCCGGCGAGATTTCGGGCGGCATGAAGCAGCGCGTCGGCATCGCCCGCGCCCTCTCGATGGAACCCAAGGTGTTGCTGCTGGACGAGCCCTTCGGCGCGCTCGACGCCCTGACCCGGGCGCAGCTCCAGGACAAGGTGATGGAAATCCAGGCCCGCCTCGCCAACACCGTGATCATGATCACCCACGACGTCGACGAGGCGGTGTTGCTCTCGGACCGCATCGTGATGATGACCAACGGCCCGGCCGCGACCATCGGCGAGATCCTGGCCGTCGACCTGCCCCGCCCGCGCCATCGCCTGACCCTGGCGGACGATCCCCGCTACGTGAAGGCGCGCACCGCGGTGATGGAATTCCTCTATGCCCGCCATGCCCTGAACAAGGTGGAGGCCGCCTGACATGACCGAACGCCTCGTCGTCGTCGGCAACGGCATGGCTGCCGGAAGGGTGCTGGAGCACCTGACCGAGCAGGCCCCCGGCGCCTATGAAATCACCGTCTTCGGGGCCGAGCCCCGGGTCAATTACAACCGGATCCTGCTCTCCCCGGTGCTCTCGGGCGAAAAGACCTTCAATGAGATCGTCACCCATGACGACGCCTGGTATGCCGGCCGTGGCATCGAGCTTGTGAAGGGCCAGGAGATCGTTGCGATCGACCGCGCGGCGCGCACCGTGACTGCGAAGGACGGCACGATCGCCCCTTACGACAAGCTGCTGGTCGCCACCGGTTCCATGCCCTTCATCGTGCCGGTGCCCGGCCACAAGCTGCCCGGCGTGGTCGCCTACCGCGACCTCGACGACGTCGACGCCATGCTGGCCGCGGCCGAGAAGGGCGGTTCGGCCGTCGTCATCGGCGGCGGGTTACTGGGCCTCGAAGCGGCGGCGGGCCTCAAGATGCGCGGCATGGAAGTGACCGTGCTGCACCTGATGCCGACCCTGATGGAGCGTCAGCTCGATGTCGCCGCCGGCCACCTCTTGCAGCAGGCGATGGAAGCCCGTGGTATCCGGGTGATCACGCGCGCCAATACCCATTCGATCCGGGGCGAGACCTGCGTGACCGGTGTCCGCCTCGACGACGGCACCGAAATCGCGGCCGACATCGTGGTTATGGCGGTCGGTATCCGGCCCAACGCGGTCCTGGCCAAAGCCGCCGGCCTGACGGTCAACCGCGGCCTGCTGGTCGACGACCATATGCGGACCGACGATCCGGCGATCTTCGCGGTCGGCGAATGCGTCGAGCACCGCGGCCAATGCTATGGCCTGGTGGCGCCGCTGTTCGAAATGGCCAAGGTGCTGGCGGCCCAGCTCGCGGGCGACGCTTCCGCCGCCTACGAAGGCTCGGTCACCTCGACCAAGCTCAAGGTAACCGGGGTCGACCTCTTCTCCGCCGGCGATTTCGCCGAGGGCGAGGGCCGCGAGGAGATCGTGCTCCGCGATGCCGCGCGCGGCGTTTACAAGCGCCTGGTGATCAAGGACGAACGCCTGATCGGCGCCGTGATGTATGGCGAGACCGCCGACGGCGGCTGGTTCTTCGATCTCCTGCGCAAGGGCGCACCGATCACCGAGATGCGCGATACGCTGATCTTCGGCCAGGCCTTCGTCGGGGGTACCGCCCTGGACCCTATGGCGGCCGTTGCAGCCTTGCCGGATGAGGCAGAGATCTGCGGCTGCAACGGCGTCTGCAAGGGTAAGATCACCGGCACCATCACGGAAAAGGGCCTGACCACGCTGGACCAGGTGCGGGCCCATACCAAGGCCTCCGCCTCCTGCGGCTCCTGCACCGGCCTGGTCGAACAATTGATGCAGCTGACGCTGGGCGAGAAATTCGCCCGCGCCACCGTGATGCCGATCTGCGCCTGTACCACCTTGGGTCACGACGACCTGCGCCGCCTGATCCTGGCCAAGGGGCTGAAATCGGTGCCTGCGGTGATGCAGGAGCTGGAATGGAAGACATCCTGCGGCTGTTCCAAATGCCGGCCGGCGCTGAACTACTATCTGCTGGCCGCCTGGCCCGGCGAATACCGGGACGACAGCCAGTCGCGCTTCATCAACGAGCGCGTGCACGCCAATATCCAGAAGGACGGCACCTATTCGGTGGTGCCGCGCATGTGGGGTGGCGTCACCACCGCAGCCGAACTGCGTGCCATCGCCGATGTCGCCGACAAATTCGCCATTCCGACCGTCAAAGTGACGGGCGGCCAGCGGATCGACCTCCTGGGCGTCAAGAAGGAGGACCTGCCGGCGGTCTGGGCCGATCTCAACGCCGCCGGCATGGTTTCCGGCCATGCTTACGGCAAGGCGCTGCGCACGGTGAAGACCTGTGTCGGTTCCGAATGGTGCCGCTTCGGGACGCAGGATTCGACCGGCCTCGGCATCCGCATCGAGAAATTCACCTGGGGGTCCTGGACGCCCGCCAAGGTGAAGATGGGCGTCTCCGGCTGCCCGCGCAACTGCGCCGAATCGACCTGCAAGGACATCGGCGTCATCTGTGTCGACTCGGGTTACGACATCCACTTCGCCGGGGCCGCCGGGCTCGACATCAAAGGCACCGAAGTGCTCGGCCATGTCGATACCGAGGACGAGGCGCTCGAAGTGATCGTCGCCCTGCTCCAGGCCTACCGCGAACAGGCGCGTTACCTCGAACGTATCTACAAATGGACCAAGCGGGTCGGCGTCGAGTCGATCCGGGCCCAGGTGCTGGACGATGTCGAGAAGCGGAAGGCGCTGTTCGCCCGCTTCGTCTTCTCGCAGCAATTCGCCCAGGTCGACCCCTGGGCCGAGCGGGTCGCGGGGGCGGAAGCCCATGAATTCCGCCCGCTCGCCCGGCTCGAAACCCTGGAGGCAGCGGAATGAACGCCATGGCGGAACTCTGGATCGACGTCGGCACGGTCGAAGACGTGCCGCTGCGCGGCGCCCGCGTCATCACCTCGGAAAAGGGCGACATCGCCGTCTTCCGCACGGCGGCCGGCACGCTCTTCGCGCTGCGCGACCGCTGCCCCCACAAGGGCGGGCCGCTCAGCCAGGGCATCGTGCATGACGACGGCGTCGCCTGCCCGCTGCACAATTGGGTGATCGATCTTTCGACCGGCGCCGCGCGCGGGGCGGACACGGGCTGCACGCCCGTGATCCCGCTCCGCACCGAAGCCGGCCGCATCCTGATCGATCTCTCGGCGCTGCGCTGACCATGACGGCGACCCGCACCACCTGCCCCTATTGCGGCGTCGGCTGCGGCGTGCTCGCCACCCCCCTGCCGGACGGCACGGTGGCGATCGCGGGCGATCCCGGACACCCGGCCAATTTCGGCCGGCTGTGCTCCAAGGGATCGGCCCTCGGCGAAACCCTTTCGCTCGACGACCGGCTGCTTCATCCGGTGGTCGGCGGCGCGCGGGCGACCTGGGACCTTGCCCTATCCCATGTCGCCCGCCGCTTTGCCGAAACGATCGCCGAACACGGGCCGGATGCGGTCGCCTTCTATGTCTCCGGCCAGTTGCTGACCGAGGATTATTACGCCGCCAACAAGCTGATGAAGGGCTTCATCGGCTCGGCCAATATCGATACCAACAGCCGGCTGTGCATGTCGTCCTCGGTCGCCGGGCACAAGCGCGCCTTCGGCACCGATACGGTGCCTGGAACCTATGAGGACCTGGAACAGGCCGATCTCGTCGTCCTGGTCGGCTCCAACCTGGCCTGGTGCCATCCCGTGCTGTTCCAGCGCCTGGCCGCGGCCAAGGCGGCGCGCGGGATCACGGTGGTTACCATCGACCCGCGCCGCACCGCGACCTCGGAACTGGCGGACC
This sequence comes from Zavarzinia sp., assembly GCA_041915065.1. Classification (GTDB taxonomy): domain Bacteria; phylum Pseudomonadota; class Alphaproteobacteria; order Zavarziniales; family Zavarziniaceae; genus Zavarzinia. The sequence continues at coordinate 2,068 of JAYSCC010000165.1, read as the reverse complement.
TGCACCTCGGCCTCGCCCCCGGTTCGGACGTCGCCCTGTTCGACGGCCTGCTCGACCATCTCGCCCGCCACGGCGTGATCGACCAGCGCTTCGTCGCCGGGCATACCAGCGGCCTCGACGCGGCATTGGCCGCGGCCGCGGTCTGCGGCCTGTCCGGGGCAGCCGAGGCGACCGGGCTTCCGGAAGAGCTTCTGCTCCGCTTCTACCACCTGTTCGCCGCCACCGAGAAAGTGGTCACGGTCTATTCCCAAGGGGTGAACCAGTCGAGCGCCGGGACCGACAAGGTCAATGCGATCATCAACTGCCATTTGTTGACCGGTCGCATCGGCCGCCCCGGCCTCGGCCCCTTCTCGGTCACCGGCCAGCCCAACGCCATGGGCGGGCGCGAGGTCGGTGGCCTCGCCAATCAGCTCGCCGCCCATATGGAGATCGACAATGCCGGCCATCGCGCCCTGGTCGCCGACTTCTGGCAGGCGCCGCGTCTCGCGGAAAAGCCTGGGCTGAAGGCGGTCGAGCTGTTCCGGGCGGTGCACGAGGGGCGCGTCAAGGCGCTCTGGATCATGGCGACCAATCCGGTCGCCAGCCTGCCGGAGGCCGACCTGGTCGCCGAGGCGCTGGCCGCCTGCCCCTTCGTCGTGGTTTCCGACGTCGTGCGCGCGACGGATACCACGGGTTACGCCCACGTCCTGCTGCCCGCCGCTGCCTGGGCCGAGAAGGACGGCACGGTGACCAATTCGGAACGCCGGATCTCGCGCCAGCGCAGTTTCCTGCCCCTGCCGGGCGAGGCGCGGCCGGACTGGTGGATGGTCGCCGAAGTCGCGAAACGCATGGGTTTCCATGGCTTCGACTGGGACAGCCCGGCCGCGATCTTCCGCGAACATGCCGCCCTCTCTGCCGCCGGCAACGAGGCGACGCGGGATTTCGACCTCGGCGCCTTCCAGGCGATCGACGCGGAAACCTATGACGCCCTGGAACCCTTCCAGTGGCCGCAGCGGGCGGACGGCACGGCGACGCCGCGCTTCTTCGCCGACGGCCGCTTCTACACCCCCGACGGCCGCGCCCGTTTCATCCCGACTCCGCCCCGCGCGCCCAAGAGTGCGACCAATGCCGCCCGCCCCTTCGTGCTGAACACCGGCCGCGTGCGCGACCAGTGGCACACGATGACCAGGACCGGCAAGACGCCGCGCCTGACCGCCCATTACGCCGAACCCTTCGTCGAGGTGCACCCGCGGGATGCGGCGCGTCTCGGCCTCGCCCCCGCCGCGCTCGCCTTGGTGGAGAGCGAGAGGGGCGCCGCCCTGCTTCGCGTGCTGGTCACCGAACGCCAGCGCGAAGGCTCGGTCTTCGCGCCCATCCATTGGACCGGGCAGCAGGCCTCGCGCTCCCGCGTCGATGCCCTGGTCGCCGGCCATGTCGATCCCCAGTCGGGCCAGCCGGAATCGAAATTCACCCCTGTCTCGCTCCGCCCTTACCGCGCCGCCTGGCATGGCTTCGCGGTCTCGGTCCGGCGCCCCGTGCTCGGCGCGCCGGACTATTGGGCGCTCGCCCCGGCCGAGGGCGGCTATCGCCTGGAATTGGCCGACAGCCACCGCCCGGCGGATTGGCGGGACGAAATGGAACGCCTGTTGTGCCCCGCCCCGGGGGCCGAGGTGCTGGCCTATCACGATGCCGCCCACGGCCGTTACCGCTTCGCCGTCTTCGAGGGGGAGAGGCTCGCCGCTGCCCTCTTCGTGGCGCCGGAACCGGTCGAGATCGCGCGCGGCTGGGTGCTCGGCCGGCTCGGCCAAACTGTCGATCCGGCGGAGCGGCTGCGCCTGCTCGCGGGGCGGGCGGGCGACGGTGCGGCCGATCCGGGCGCCATCGTCTGTTCCTGCTTCTCGGTCGGGGTCAATCAGATCACCCGGGCGATCGCGGGTGGCGCGCATAGTGTCGAGGCCGTCGGCGCCTGCCTGAAGGCCGGCACCAATTGCGGTTCCTGCCGCATGGAAATCGGGAGATTGATCGATGCCTGCAAAGTCGCGGAAGCCGGTTGACGTCACCGTGATCCCGGGCGGCCGCCGGGATGCCC
>JAYSCC010000164.1:0-6768 GCA_041915065.1 Zavarzinia sp. | reverse complement strand
GGCCGGTGGCCGGCAGCGGGGCGACGGTGGGCGCGCCCGCGACGGTGGTGCCGCGCAGGCCCAGGGTCAGAACGGCGAGGACGGCGAGGCCGACGAGGGCGAGGCCGGCGAGACGATGGACCTTCATGGTGGCGGGACGGCAACACTTGCGGCACACGAGACACGGTGGCAGGGGCGGGACGATGTTCCCAACTTGCCTGCACGCCATCATGGGCGGATGTTTTAAAAAACTCTAGTCCTGGCCTGCCATGGACCCGCTGACCCGATCCCGTACCGCCGACATCCCCCGCCTTCCGGCCCTTTTCGACCGGCGGAGCCTGTTGCTCGGCGCCGGCTGCCTATTGCTCGGGGCGGGCAGGGCGCGCGCCCAGGCGCCGGTGCAGGACGCCCGCTATCTCCGAATCGCGACCGGCAGCGCTGCCGGCACCTATTTCCCGGTCGGTGACACGATCGCCCGCCTGCTCAGCCATCCGCCGGGCCTGCCGGCTTGCGACGTGGGGGCGCCCTGCGGCGTGCCCGGCCTGATTGCCACGGCCGAGACCAGCGACGGTTCGGTCTCCAATGTCGCCGCGGTGGCTTCTGGTGCGGTGGAGACGGCGCTGGCCCAGGCCGACGTGGTCGCCTGGGCGCTGGAGGGCAAGGGGCTCTTCGCCGGCAAGCCGGCGCTGGCCAATCTCCGGGTGATCGCCAATCTCTATCTCGAGAGCATGCATATCGTGGTGCGGCGGGATTCCGGCATCACCTCGGTGCCGGGACTCGTCGGGCGCAAGGTCTCGCTCGATCGGCCCGGCTCCGGCACACGGGGGGACGCCTTGGCGATTCTCGAGGCTTACGGCGTGAGGCAGGCCAAGCTCAGCGTCCTCGACCTCGGGCCTTCGCAGGCGGCGGATGCCTTGAACCGGGGCGAGATCGACGCCTTCTTCTTCCTCGGCGGTGCGCCGGCCGCCAATGTCGCGGACATCGCTGGGGGCGGCAATATCGGGCTCCTGCCGATCGACGGGCCGGTGCGCGACAAGCTGCTGAAATCCGGGCGCTATTTCACCGCCGGCATGATTCCGGACGGCGCCTATCCCGGCATCGGGGCGACGCCGACGCTGGCCGTCGGTGCGCAATGGATCTGTGCCGCCGAACTCGGCGAAGACTTGGTGCATGACATCACCAAGGCCCTGTTCGACCCGGTGAACCGCCCGGTTCTGGCCGAGGGGCATCCCAAGGCGGCCGAAATCGCCCTGCAGACGGCGACCAGCGGCTTGGCCGCTCCCCTGCATCCGGGCGCCATCCGCTTCTACCGCGAGCAGGGCGTCAGCTTGCCTGATGGGGCGATCTGAGGCGGGGCGCGATCAGAGCCCGCGTTCGGCCCGGGCGCCGGCTTCCCAGGCTTGATAGGCGTGGTGGTGGCTGGCGGTTGCCACGTAATCCGCCGCTTCGGCCAGCAGATGCACACCATAGGTGATGAAGCGGCTGACCACCGGGGCATACATGGCGTCGGCGATGGTCCAGGGGCCGAAGAGATAGGGGCCGCTTTGGCCGAAGCGGGCGCGGCAGTCGACCCACAGGCCCTCGATCCGGGAAATGTCGCTGCGGCAGGCGTCCGAGATCGGGTGATTGGAGCGGCGGGCCAGGACATCCATCGGGCATTCGTTGCGGAGCGCACCGAAGCCCGAATGCATTTCGGCGGCGACGGCACGGCAGAGTGCCCGGGCGACGGAATCGACCGGTAGCAGCGGGCCGGTGCGCGACTGTTCCGCCGCCCATTCGCAGATCGCCAGCGATTCCGGGATCACCACGTCGCCGAGCTTCAGGGCGGGCACCTTGCCGCTCGGCGAATGGCGCAGAATGTCGGCCTTGGTGTCTTCAGTGCGGAGCTTGACATGGGCTTCGATGAAATCGATGCCGCCGGCGGTCATGGCGAGCCAGGGACGCATCGACCAGGAGGAATAGTTCTTGTCGCCGATGACGAGAACGGGGCGGCTATCCTGGACCATGGGCAAGGCTCCGCGGGCTGGGGTAAGCTCGGTTTTGCGCAATCGCGCCCGAGTCGTCCGCCCGAATTTCCGCAGGGATTCCTGCCATGTCCGATGCTGTCCCCGCAACGCTCGCCTTGCCGCTGCCTCTTGTCGCAACCCGCGACGCGGCGATCCCTATCCATTGCGTCACCAGGGGCAGTCTCGACTCCCTGATCGACAAGGTACCGGCCTCGGCGCTCCGCTTCGCCCGGGCCAGCGGCTTCGACGGCAAGCCGGGCAGCCATCTGGTGGTGCCCGGGCCGGACGGCGGCCTGGCCCTGGTGTTCTTCGCCATCGGTGGCGCGCAGGAGAACGAGCCCTATGCCTTCGGGGCTCTGTCGGCGGCGCTGCCGCCCGGCACCTATGAGATCGCGACCCCGCTCGGCCCGGCCGAGGCGACGGCGGCGACGCTGGGCTGGGTCATGGGCCGCTATGCCTATCGGCGCTACAAGGATGACGAACGGAAGCCGGCGCCCCTGCTGGTACCGCCAGCCGGCGCCGATCTCGATGGTGTCCGCCGCACGGCGGAGGCGGTGAGCTTCGTCCGCGACCTGGTGAATACGCCGGCTTCCGACCTCGGGCCGGAGGAATTGGCCGAGGCGGCGCTGCGGATCGCGACCCTGCATGACGCCAGGATCCAGGTCACCGTGGGTGAGGACTTGCTGGAAGCCGGCTATCCCATGGTCCATGCCGTCGGCCGGGCTTCCGAGAGGGCGCCGCGCCTGATCGACATCCATTGGGGCGAGGCGGATCTGCCGCGCGTCACCCTGGTCGGCAAGGGGGTCTGCTTCGATACGGGCGGCCTCAACCTGAAATCCGGCAACTATATGGCCCTGATGAAGAAGGACATGGGCGGCGCCGCCCATGCCCTGGGTCTCGCCCATATGATCATGGACGCCGGGCTTCCGGTGCGGCTTCGGGTGATCATCCCGGCGGTCGAGAATGCGGTTTCCGGCAATGCCATGCGGCCGGGCGACGTGCTCGAATCGCGGAAGGGTCTGACGGTCGAGATCGGCGATACCGATGCCGAAGGCCGCCTGATCCTGGCCGATGCCCTGGCCGAGGCGGACGAGGAAAAGCCCGACCTGCTGATCGATTTCGCCACCCTCACGGGCGCCGCGCGCGTGGCCCTCGGCCCCGACCTGCCGGCCATGTTCACGCCCGACGACGACCTGGCCGAGGCGATCCTGGATGCCGGCTTCGAGCAGCGCGACCCGGTGTGGCGCCTGCCGCTGTGGGCCAATTACGACAAATGGCTCGATTCCCGGGTGGCCGACATCAATAACGTTGCCGAGGGCGGCTTCGCCGGCTCGATCACCGCGGCACTGTTCCTCAAGCGCTTCGTGACCGAGACGCCGAGCTGGGTCCATTTCGATCTCTTCGCCTGGACCCCGAAGCCGGGGCCGGGCAAGCCGATCGGCGCCGAAGCCTTCGTGATCCGCGCCCTTTTCGCCCTGATCGCGGAACGCTTCGGGTCATGAGCGCGCTGTTCGACCGGCGCCTGACCCCGGCGCGGCCGGATCTCGCCGCCGCCTTCCTCGAAGGCAAGGTGAAGGCGGAGCGTTACGTGGTGGGCGAGGCATTTCATGTGATCGCCGCCCATGCGCCCTTGCGCCCCCGGCCGGAAGCCGCCTGTTCCCTCGACAGCGAGGTGATCCGGGGCGAGGACTTCATGGTCTATGAGGACCGCAAGGACGGCTGGGTCTGGGGTCAACTCCGCTCGGACGGTTATGTCGGCTATGTCCCGCGGGCCGCGCTGGCGCGGGGGGCGGCGCCGGCGGCGAGCCATGTCGTCGCGGTGCCGCGCAGCCACCTCTATCCCGTGCCGGACCTGAAGCACCCGCCGGTGATGAGCGTAACCATGGGCACTCCGCTCGCGGTCACCGGTGCGACAGTGGACGGCCGCTGGCTCGAGCTGGACGGCGGGCGTTACATCTTCGCCGGCCATGCGGCGGAAGCGACGGCGCTGGCGCGCGATCCGGTCGCCACTGCCGAAGCCTTCCTGGGTACACCCTATCTGTGGGGCGGGCGGACGGCTGAGGGAATCGATTGTTCGGGCCTGGTCCAGGTCGCCCTGAACCAGGCCGGCCTGCCGTGCCCGCGCGACAGCGACATGCAGGCCAAATTCGGCGAGCCGGTGGCGCCGGGCCAGCCGACCTTACGCGGTGACCTTCTGTGTTACCGCGGCCATGTCGCGCTCGATCGCGGCGACGGCAGGGTGATCCATGCGACGGCCGCCGTGATGGCGGTGACGATCGAGCCCCGCGAGGCGCTGGAAGCCCGCGTCCGCACCGAATGCCGCATCGCGCCGGATGCACCCGCGACCATCGCGGTCAGGCGCTTCAAGCTGCCCTGATCAGCGGAGCAGGGCGGCGTCGATCAGGGCCTTGGTATAGGCTTCCTTGGGGGCGGCGATAACGTCTTCGATGGCGCCGTGCTCGACGATGCGGCCCTGGCGCATCACCACCATGCGGTGGCTCATGGCGCGCACGACCTTGAGATCGTGGCTGATGAAGAGATAGGCGAAGCCGCGCCTGGCCTGGAGGCCGCGCAACAGGTCGACGATCTGAGCCTGGATCGAGCGGTCGAGCGCGGACGTCGGCTCGTCCAGCACCACGAGATCGGGATCGAGGGCGAGGGCCCGGGCGATGGCGACGCGCTGGCGTTGGCCGCCGGAGAATTCATGGGGGAAGCGGTCGACCATCTCAGGATCGAGGCCGACCTCGACCAGGGCGGCCTGGACCCGGGCGCGGCGGGCCGCACGGTCCTTCACCATGCCGTGGGCGGCGAGGCCTTCGCCCACCACTTCGCCGATCGTCATGCGTGGGCTGAGGCTGCCGTAGGGGTCCTGGAAGACGATCTGGAAGCTGCGCCGCCGCGCCCGCAGCGCCGCCCCGGAAAGCTGCCGCAGGTCCTGGCCGAGGAACACGATTCGTCCGGTCGAGCGGAGCAGGCGGAGCAGGGCGAAGCCGAGGGTCGACTTGCCCGAACCGGATTCGCCGACAATCGCCAGCGTCTCGCCCCGCCTGACCGAGAGGGAGGCATCCTGCACCGCGATCAGCTGCGTGCGGGCGCCACCGAACAGGTTCCGCTTCAGGGTGAAGGCGACGCGGATGCCCTCCGCCTCCAGCACCAGGGGCGCGTCAGGTGCCACCGGTTCCGGCTTGCCGCGCGGTTCCGCCTCGATCAGGTGTTTCGTATAGGGATGGCGGGGCGCGGTGAAGATGGTCTCGGTCGCCTCGTCCTCGACCAACTCGCCCTCGGTCATCACCAGGACGCGGTCGGCATGGCGGCGCACAATGGCGAGATTATGGGTGATCAGCAGGAGGCCCAGGCCGCGCTTGGCGACCAGGTCTTTCAGGAGGTCAAGGATCTTGGCTTCGACCGTAACGTCGAGCGCCGTGGTCGGCTCGTCGGCGATCAGCAACTTGGGTTCGCCCGCCAGCGCCATGGCGATCATCACCCGCTGGCGCTGCCCGCCGGAAAGTTCGTGGGGGAAGGCGTCCAGCCGTTCGGCCAGCGCTTCCAGGCCCACTTCGCGCAGCAACTCCTGGATCCGGGCGCGCCTGCCGGCGGCATCGAGCGGGGTGCGCAGTGCCAGCACCTCGTCGATCTGGCGCCCGATCCGGTGCAGCGGGTTGAGCGCCGTCATCGGTTCCTGGAAGATCATCGCGGCCTTGGCACCGCGCACGTCCCGCAAGGTGGCTTCGGAAGCACCGACCATCTCGACACCGTCGAGCCGGATGGAACCTTGAGGATTGCTGCCCTGGCCGCGCGCCAGCAATTGCAGGACCGAGAGCGCGGTCACCGACTTGCCGGAACCGGATTCGCCGACCAGGGCGACGATCTCGCCAGGGCTCACGTCGAAGGAGACGCCCTTCACCACGTCCCTGGCGCCGTCTTCGGTGCGGAAGCGGACGACGAGGTCGCGGACCGAGAGGATCGGGGCGGTCATGGCCCGCGCCTCGGATCGAAGGCATCGCGCGTCGCTTCCCCGATGAAGACGAGGAGGCTGAGCAGCACGGCCACAGTGAAGAAGGCAGAGAGCGGGATCCAGGGCGCCTGCACGGCGAGATCCTTGGCCTGGGACAGGAGCTTGCCGAGTGAGGGCGCCGACTGCTGCAGGCCGAAGCGGAGATAGTCGAGCGAGGTCAAGGTGGCGATCGAGCCGTTCATCACGAAGGGCAGCATGGTGACGGTCGCGACCAACGTATTGGGCAGCACATGGCGCAGCATGATCCGCACATTGCCGAGGCCGAGGGCGCGCGCCGCCCGCACATAGTCGAAATTGCGCGCCCGCAGCGCCTCCGCCCGCACCAGGCCGACCAGCTCCATCCAGGAAAAGACCAGCATGATGCCGAGCAGCCAGAAGAAATTGGGCTCGATCACAGCGGACAGGATGATCAGGAGATAGAGCACAGGCATGCCCGACCAGATCTCGATGAAACGTTGCAACACGAGGTCGGTGAGACCGCCGAGATAGCCTTGCAGCAGCCCGGCCAGCACGCCGATCACGCTCGACGAGACGGTGAGTGCCAGGCCGAACAGGATCGAGATGCGGAAGCCATAGAGCAGGGTGGCCACGATGTCGTGGCCGTCGTTGTCGGTGCCGAGCCAGTTGCGGGCCGAGGGCGGCGCCGGATAGGGGGCGGCGTCGCGCACCACCGTATCCCAGGAGAAGGGCACCAGGGGCCAGACGACGGTGGCGCCTTTCTCCTGGAACAGTTGGCGCAGGAAGCTCGACGTATAGTCGGCCGGGGTA
>JAYSCC010000163.1:0-6788 GCA_041915065.1 Zavarzinia sp. | reverse complement strand
TCCACGACGGCGATCCGGCGGCCGACCAGATTGTCGGGCGGCCGGCCGGTCACTCTTATCGCCACGTCGGCCTCGCGCCGGGCCAGATTGCGCACCGTATTGTCGGCGACGATTTCGAGCGCGATCTGGGGATAGCGATCGCTGAAGGCGCGAAAAATATCCGCATAGAGCCAAGCGAAGACATCGCAGGTGGTCAGGCGCAACTGGCCGGCGAGCCGCTTGTCCTCACCGGCGACCGTCCGTTCGAGGTCGAGCAGTTGTGCTTCTATGCCCAGGGCGACATCGAGCACGGCTTCCCCGACGGTGGTGAGCCGGGCCCCGTCGCGGGTGGCATCGATCAACTGCGAACCGTAACGTTTCTCCAGGTCCTTGATCCGCCGCGCCACCGTGGTGTGGGTGACTCCCAGCGCCCTGGCGGCGGCGCTGAAGGTGCCGTGGCGGTGCACCGCCACGACGAAGCACAGGTCGCCCCAATACATGCCTTCCTCCCACGGCTTGTCCCGCCGCACATTTATGCACAGTGAGTTTCCGAAAATATCGCATTTCGTCGAAATTTTAGACCCCTCATTCTACCGGGACGAATAACCAGGGAACGGCGTGAGGGGGTGGCATGAGGGGGCAGACGGTTCGGCGGATTATCGGAATCACCCTGATCGCGGCCGGGGGCATCGCCATGAGTGTGCCCGCCCGGGCCACGGCCGGACTGCTGCTCACCAGCGTGGGCGCCAAGGAAAAGGGCATGGGCGGCGCCGGCATGGCCCTGCCGCAGGACGCGGTGGCAGCCATCGACAATCCAGCCGCGGCGGCCGTGGTGGGCGACCAGATCACCCTGGGCGGCACGGCGCTCTATTCCGAGCCGTCGATGAGGGTGCGCGGCACCGGCGCCGGTCCCTTCCCCCTGGCGGAAGGCGAAGCCGACGGTAAGGAGCGGAGCTTTCTCGTGCCCTATCTCTCCGCCACGCGGCGGTTGGACGAACACTGGTCGGCAGGTTTCGCCGCCTATGGCCTGTTCGGCCTCGGCGTTTCCTTTCCGGCCACCCCCCGGCCCGGCTGCCCGCCCCCGCTGCCGGGGACGGGACCACTCTGCGCCGGCAAGACGACGATCGACACCTCGGCCTTGTTTGTTTCGCCGACGCTGGCCTACCGCGTGACTCCACAGTTTTCCGTGGGTCTCTCGCCGGCCCTGGTCTATTCGAAGTTCAAGGCCAGCGGCCTTGGCGCCCTTGCCGCCTTCGGCGCCTCGAGCGATCCCGCCGACCTGACCAACCGCGGCAGCGACGAGGCCTTCGGCTTCGCCGCCAAGATGGGCATGCATTACCAGGGCGAACGCCTGAACCTCGGCCTCGCCTATCAGACCAAGGCGGAGATGGCACGCTACGACGGTTATCGTGGCCTGCTGCCCGAGGGCGCCAATGTCGATTTGCCGGCGATCCTGTCGGCGGGCGTCGCCTTCCGGGCTCTACCCGAGCTCACGCTGCTCGCCGACCTGCAATATGTCTTCTATTCGGACGTGCCGGCGCTCGCCAATCCCTTCGTCAACCCGCTGATACCGGGCAATCCCGCCCTCGGCACCGATGACGCCGCCGGCTTCGGCTGGAAGGATCAATTCGTCCTGCACCTGGGCACACAATACCAAGTGAGCGATACCCTGGCACTGCGCGCCGGCTATTCCTATGCCAGCCGGCAGTTCGGGGCCTCGGAAGCCCTGCTGAACAGCCTGGCGCCGGCCGTGCTGCGCCACACACTGACCGGCGGATTCAGCGTCGGCCTGGGCGGCGGCCTCACGCTCGACGCCGCCCTGTCCTGGACCGTGCCGCAGGACCAGGACGGCACCAATGCCCTGTCGCCCGGCCAGGCGTTGTCGTCCCGGCACGAGATCACCGAACTCGGCCTCGGCCTTTCTTGTGCCTGGTAGAGACGGGGCTCACCCGGCCGGCGCCCGCCGCCTGAACGACAGCGCCTCGGCGACATGGAGGCGGCCGACGCCCGCGCTGCCGGCGAGATCGGCGATGGTGCGGGCGACCTTGAGCACCCTGTGATAGCCGCGGGCGGAGAGGCGCAGGCGCTCCGCCGCGTCGAGCAGCAGGCGGCGCGCCGGCTCGTCCGGGGTCGCCGCGGCGTCCAGGCGCTCGCCCTCCAGCTCGGCATTGGTGGTGAGCCCGGTGCCGGCCAGACGATCGGCCTGGATCGCCCGGGCGGCCGCCACCCGGGCCGCCATCTCGGCGCTGCCTTCGGTCGGCGGCGGCAGGGCGAGATCGGCGACCGAAACGGCGGGCACCTCGACGAAGAGGTCGAAACGGTCCAGGAGAGGGCCGGACAGGCGGTTCTGATAATCGGCGGCGCATTTCGGCGCCTTGGAACAGGCCCGCCCGGCATCGTCGAGATAGCCGCAGCGGCAGGGGTTCATGGCAGCGACGAGCTGGAAGCGGGCCGGATAGCTGACATGGGCGTTCGCGCGGGCGACCACGGCCCGGCCGAGTTCGATCGGCTGGCGCAGGGCATCGAGCACGCTGCGCTGGAATTCCGGCAATTCGTCGAGGAAGAGCACGCCGCGATGGGCGAGGCTGACCTCGCCCGGCTTGGCCCGCGCCCCGCCGCCGACCAGGGCCGCTTGGCTCGCCGAATGATGCGGGTCGCGGAACGGCCGGGTACGGGCGATGGCGCCGCCGTCGATCAGGCCGGCGACCGACTGGATCAGGGAGAGTTCCAGCGCCTCACCCGGCGAGAGCGGCGGCAGCAACCCCGGCAGGCGCGCCGCCAGCATCGACTTGCCCGAGCCCGGACTGCCGCTCATCAAGAGGTTGTGACCGCCCGCTGCGGCGATTTCGAGCGCGCGTTTGGCCGTCTCCTGACCTTTCACGTCTCGGAGATCGGGCCCTGCCACAGACGCCGCGGGTTCGCCCGGGCGGGGTTGGGCCAGGAGCTGGGTACCCTTGAAATGATTGACCAGGGCGATCAGCGAGGCCGGCGCCAGGATGTCCAACCCGCCGACCCAGGCGGCTTCCGGTCCCACCCGCTCGGGGCAGATCAGCCCGCGCCCCTCCGCCGCGGCGGCGACCGCGGCATTGAGGACGCCGGCGACCGGGTTGAGCCTGCCGTCGAGCGACAATTCGCCCATGGCCGCGAAACCTTCCAGCTCCTCCGCCGGGACGACGCCCATGGCGGCCATCAGGCCGAGGGCGATGGGCAGGTCGAAATGGCTGCCTTCCTTGGGCAGGTCCGCCGGGGCCAGGTTGACCGTGATCCGCTTGGGCGGCAGGCCGAGGCCGATGGCACCGAGCGCCGCCCGCACCCGTTCCCGGCTCTCGGCCACCGCCTTGTCGGGCAGGCCGACCACATTGAAAGCCGGCAGGCCGGGCGCGAAGGCCACCTCGACATCGACGGGCACCACCTCGATGCCCTCGAAGGCGACGGTACGGATGCGAACGACCATGGAACCCGGAACGAAGCGAATGTCACCCCGAGCCTAAACCGGCGGCTGTGCCGGGCGCCAGCGGCGAATGACGCATATCGGGAGATGTCGTCCGGGTCTCGGCCTCGCATGGATGCCCGGGACGAGCCCGGGCATGACGATCGGGGAGATGCCGGGGGGCGATCAGAACTCGACGTCGAGTTCTTCCAGTTCCTCGGGCTCGGCCCGGGCGGCCGCGGTCCATTCGATCATTTCCGGCAGGTTCAGAATGCGATCGGAATAGCTGCGGCACTTGCGGTCCAGCTTCACGTCGTAAGTCTGGAAGCGGGTGCAGACCGGGGCGAACATGGCATCCGCCATGGTCAGCTTGGGGCCGAAGAGATAGGGGCCGCCATAGCTATCGAGGCAGGAGCGCCACAGCGCCACCATGTGATCGATATCCGCCTGAGCGCCGGCCCAGACTTTGAAGCCGGGGAAATGGCTCTTCAAGTTCATGGGCAGGGCGGCGCGCAGATTGGCAAAGCCCGAATGCATCTCGCCCGAGACCGAGCGGCAATGGGTGCGCGCGGCCAGATCCGCCGGCAGCAGGCCGGAATTGGGGATCACCTCGTTCAGATATTCGGCGATCGCCAGCGTGTCCCACACCGTGATGTCGTCGTGGGTGAGCGCCGGCACCTTGAACGAAGGCGACAGCAGCAGAAGCTCCGCCCGGGTCGAAGGGTCGTCGATGGGCAGGACCTTCTCGTCGAAATCGAGATCCGCCAGCTTGCACAGCAGCCAGCCGCGCAGTGACCAAGACGAATAGTTTTTGCTGCTTATCGTCAGTGTGGCCTTCGCCATGGATTCCTGCCTTCGCTCAAACGGGTTCCCACCCCTGTCCGTCGTCGTTCACCGTTCAGCCGGAATCACAAGGCTTAGTTCCCTGGCCCTGCCTTGTGAAATGCGACCAAAGCGCCCGCCTGGTTTCAGTTCCCTGTTGCGCTCGGTGATCCGTCCCGCTGATATTGTGGCAGTGCAGCGGAAAATGCACGGGTGAATTCGCCGCGACTGCCGCCTATGGCTAGCAAATTGTGACCTGATGCCAATCGAACCGGTGACGCATGATCTATGAGCTCTACCAGGCGCAGTCCGACATGCTGGATCCGCTCCGTGCGGCTGCGCGCGGCACCGCCACGGTGTTGCGCAATCCCTTGCTGTCCGGGCTTTCGGCCTTCTATCCCTACCGTGCTTTCACCGCCGCTTTCGACGTCTTCGGCAACACCCGCCTGACCCACGACCGGCCCCCCTTCGCGATCAAATCGGCACTGGTCGGCAACCGCGAAGTGCCGGTCACCGAAGTCGCGGAATTCTCGACCCCCTTCGGCACTCTTCTGCATTTCAAGAAGGATGTCGGCTTCGCCCAGCCACCGGTTCTGGTGGTCGCGCCCCTGTCGGGACATTTTGCCACGCTGCTGCGCGGCACGGTCGAGACCCTGCTGCAGGATCACGACGTCTATATCACCGACTGGCACAATGCCCGGGACGTCCCCCTTTCGGCCGGGAAGTTCGGCTTCGACGAATATGTCGAACATGTGGTGACCTTCCTCGAGAAGATCGGCACGCGCGCCCATCTGGTCGCGGTCTGCCAGCCCTGCGTCCACGCCCTGGTCGCGGTCTGCGTCATGGCCATGAACGACAACCCGATGCAGCCGCGCAGCATGACCCTGATGGCCGGGCCGATCGACTGCCGGGTCAATCCGACGGTGGTGAACAAGCTCGCCACCGACCACCCGATCGAATGGTTCGAGAAGAACCTGATCGCCACCGTGCCGCGCCGGCTGAAGGGTGGCGGGCGCAAAGTCTATCCGGGCTTCACCCAGCTCTCGGCCTTCATGAGCATGAACGCCGACCGCCACGTGAAATCCCACCGCGAGCTCTACAACAACCTGGCCAAGGGCGAATGGGACAAGGCGGGCCAGACCCGCGAATTCTACGACGAATATTTCGCCGTCCTGGATCTCACCGCCGAATTCTACCTGGAGACCGTGAACCGCGTGTTCCAGGAATATCAGCTCGCCAAGGGCGAGATGTTCTGGAAGGGTCAGAAGGTCGATCCGTCGGCCGTGCGCCGCACCGCGCTCTTCACCGTCGAGGGTGAGCGGGACGACATCTGTTCGGTCGGCCAGACCGTCGCCGCCCACGACCTGTGCAGCAAGATCCGCCCCTATCAGAAGAGCCACCACCTGCAGGCCGGCGTCGGCCATTACGGCGTCTTCAACGGCAAGAAGTGGCAGGGCCAGATCTATCCCCGCGTGAAGAACCTGATCCTCGCCAACGACTGACGGGACCGGCGGCTGGCGCCGGTCCTCTACGGTCGGTCGGTCCTCACGGTACGCCGAGCTGGCGCAGCAGGGCCTGGGCGTCGAGGGCGCCCCAGCGTTCCTTGATGCGGTCGCCTTCGACCGACCAGAAGAAGGTTCCGGTCACCTGGACGCGCACCCCAGTCGGTGCGATGCCGCGGAAATGGCCGCGGTGGGTGCCGGTGAAGCGGCTGCGCACGGCGATGCGGTTTTCCTCCGCCACCATGTCGACGATCTCGACCGCGAGATCGGGGAAGGCCGCGTGCAGGCCGGCGACCTGGCTCTTCAAGCCCTTCGGCCCGCGCACGCATTCCCCGGGCGATTCATGGTCGATGAAGTCGGGCGCCACCTGATCGTCGATGGCACGCGGATCGAAGCGATTGATGGTCGCATCGTAGTGGGCCCGGATCAGGGCCTTCATGGCTTCGGCTTCCATGGCGCGGACGTCCCTTCGTGATTGTGGTTATCGGGGCGAAGCACTCGGGCGAATGATCGCACCTGTCACGGTTTTCCGCTATCCCGTCCGTATGCGATCCAGCTCGACCCTCGGCACCCTGACCCGCAGCTTCGCCCGTATCGGCCTCGTCTCCTTCGGCGGCGTGGCTGGACAGGTGGCCCTGCTGCACGAGACGGTGGTGACCCGCCGCGGCTGGCTCGACGAGGCGGGCTTCCTGCGCGCGCTCAATTTCTGCCTGTTGCTGCCGGGACCGGAGGCGCAGCAGCTCGCCACTTACGTCGGCTGGCGCGTGGCGGGCACGCGGGGGGCTGTGATCGCGGGCGGCCTCTTCGTCCTGCCCGGCGCCCTGGTGATGGCCGGGCTCGCCTTCCTGGCCGCACGCTACGGCGCACTGCCGGTGGTGGCTGGTCTGTTCGCCGGGGTGAAGCCGGTCGTCGTCGGCATCGTCGCGGCCGCCCTCTGGCGGCTCGGCCGGCGCACCTTGACCGGGGCTGGCCCGCTCGCCCTGGCGGTTTCGGCGCTGGTGCTGCTGCATTGGCTGCACGCGCCCTTTCCGGCGGTGATCCTGGGCGCCGCCGCG
>JAYSCC010000162.1:4431-6844 GCA_041915065.1 Zavarzinia sp. | reverse complement strand
GTGCCGGGACCAGTAGCGCTCGGGCTTCGCCGGCATTATATGACGGCCGTCAGCGCTGGGGTGGATACGACGAGAGTCGAATTTTGAGCGGTTCGATTTTCCTTGCGATCCGAAACCAAGCCTGCCATATAATTTGTGCAGTGCAGCAAAACGTGTGTGTCGCTGCCAGAGTACCGGTGACTACGAAGATGGCGCCGGATCGTCAAAAAACAGAATGAAGACGCAACAAAAATAAGAAGGTCCAAAATGTCCGAGCGATCCCAAAATGTTCAGGACGTGTTCCTGAACTATGTTCGCAAGAACAAGACGCCGGTGACGGTTTTTCTCGTCAATGGCGTGAAGCTTCAGGGCGTGATCACCTGGTTCGACAATTTCTGCGTCCTGCTGCGCCGTGATGGGCACATCCAGCTCGTCTACAAACACGCGATCTCGACCGTGATGCCGGCAGCGGCGATCCAGCTCTTCGATCCGCAGCCGACCGAGGCCCCGCGCGAGAGTTGAGCGAGGCTCACGACCCCGCCGCCACGGCGGCGCATCGACCGGCATCGGGCCGCGCCATCGTCGTCCATCCCTTCCTCCGCGGCGGTCCGCGGGGCGACGAGGTGGGCGGTGCGGCCCTGCGCCTGCCCGCAGCCCGCCTTGCGGAGGCCGTCGGCCTGACCGCGGCTATTTCGCTGGACGTCGTCCATGCGATCGAGGCACCGCTCGACAAGATCCGGCCGGCCACCTGGCTCGGCACCGGCAAGGTCGAGGAGTTGCGCCATCTGGTCGACATCGACGAGATCGACGTCGTGGTGATGAACTGCGCCCTGTCGCCGGTGCAGCAGCGCAACCTCGAACGCGACCTGAAGACCAAGGTGATCGACCGCACTGGCCTGATCCTGGAAATCTTCGGTGAACGGGCGGCGACGCGCGAAGGCCGGCTGCAGGTCGAACTGGCCCATCTGTCCTATCAGAAGAGCCGGCTGGTCCGCTCCTGGACCCACCTGGAGCGCCAACGCGGCGGTGTCGGCTTCCTGGGCGGCCCCGGCGAAACCCAGATCGAGGCCGACCGGCGCATTCTTTCGGAAAAGATCACCCGCCTGAAGCGCGAGCTGGAGACGGTGACGCGGACCCGTGAGCTGCACCGCCGCAACCGGCGCAAGGTGCCGCATCCGATCGTCGCCCTGGTCGGCTATACTAATGCCGGCAAATCCTCGCTGTTCAACCGCTTGACGCGGGCCGAAGTGCTGGCGGCGGACCTTCTGTTCGCCACCCTGGATCCGACCATGCGGGGCATCAAGCTGCCCTCCGGCCGGCAGATCATCCTGTCCGACACCGTGGGCTTCGTCTCCGACCTGCCGACCCATCTGGTCGCCGCCTTCCGGGCGACGCTGGAAGAGGTCCTGGAAGCCGACGTCATCCTCCATGTCCGCGACATCGCCCATCCGGAATCGGAAGCGCAGAAGGCCGACGTCCTGGCCGTGCTGACCGACCTCGGAGTCGACGAGCAGGCGCAGGACGAGCGGCTGATCGAAGTCCTGAACAAGGTCGACCTCCTGGAAGAGGAAGAGCGTGCGCGCCTGGCCAACCAGGCGGCGCGGATTCCTGCCGTACTGCCCGTCTCGGCCCTGACCGGCGATGGGGTGGAGCGGCTGCTCGCCGTGCTCGACGAAAAGCTCGGCACCCAGCGGGAATTCGTCGAAATCACGGTCGATCTCGCCGATGGCGCGGCACTCGCCTTCCTCTATGCCCATGGCGAGGTGGTGGCGCGCAAGGACGAGGAGGGCCGGGCTCATCTGACCGTCGGCCTCGACCCGGCCGACAAAGGCCGCTTCGACAAGCGCTTCGGAGCGGACTGATCTATTCGGCGTGATCTATTCGGCGACCTTGCGTTCGAGCGCCTTGGCCTCGTCCCAGAGCGCGTCGAGCAGGTCGAGGTCCTGGCGCCCGGTCAGGCCCTGTTCGGCCAGCCGTGCCTCGATATGGCGGAAACGGCGCTCGAATTTCGCATTGGTGGAGCGGAGCGCGCTCTCGGGATCGACGCCCAGGTGGCGTGCGATATTAGCGACGACGAAGAGCACGTCGCCCAATTCGTCCTCCATCCGGGCGAGTGGCGATTTCGCCGCGATTTCGGCCTTCAGCTCGCGGATTTCCTCTTCGAGCTTGTCGAGCACGGGCACCAAATCCGGCCAGTCGAAGCCGATACGGGTGGCACGTTTCTGGAGCTTCACCGCGCGGAGCAGGGCGGGCAGGGCGAGGGGCACGTCGTCGAGCAGGCCGCCCTTGGCCTTGGCCGCGCGCTCGGCCGCCTTCATCTCTTCCCAGCGGGCAGCGTCATGGGCCGTCTCATCGCCGAAGACATGGGGGTGGCGGGCGACCATCTTCGCCGTGATCGCCTGGGCGACGTCGGCGAAGGCGAATTCCCCGGCTT
>JAYSCC010000162.1:0-4421 GCA_041915065.1 Zavarzinia sp. | reverse complement strand
GGGCGTGGAACACGACCTGGAACAGGAGGTCGCCCAATTCCTCGCGGAGATCGGAAAGGTCGCCCCGGGTGATGGCGTCCGCCACCTCATAGGCTTCCTCGATCGTATAGGGGGCGATGGTCGCGAAGCTCTGTTCGCGGTCCCAGGGGCAGCCGGTCTCGGGATCGCGGAGCCGCGCCATCAGGCGCAGCAGTTGGTCCAGGGCCGCGGCGGCGTCGGGTGAAGAGGGATCTGTCGGCATGGCGGCAGAATAGACCTGCGCTCTTGCCCTGTCAGCGTATGATGGCGAAAAGAGGGAAGGAGGAGACAATGGAAACATCGAGCTTCAGCTTCACCGCCCTCTATACGGGCGAGACCTGGGCCGCCCACGGGCTCTCGATCCCCGAGCTGCGGACGCCGGCCGGCGATCTCATGTACAAGGCCCTCGGCCCCATGGAATGGGCCAGCAAGCGCCTGTTCGGCACCAATCTCCGTCAGATGCTGATCGAGCGGCACACGATGATCGACCGCCTGCTGATCGGCCTGATGCAGGAATTGCCCGGGCTCCAGGTGTTGGAGATCGCCTGCGGCCTCTCGGCGCGCGGTTGTCGCTTCTCGCGCCAGTTCCCGGAGCTTCGCTATGTCGAAGCGGATCTGCCGCAGATGGCGGCCAACAAGGTAGCGGCGCTCTCTCGTGCGCCCGGCCTGTCCTCGAACCACGCCGTAGTGGCGCTGGACATATTGGCCGACGGCGGGCCGAATGCCCTCGAAACCGTGCTGACGCGCTCCTTCGACCGGAAACACCCTGTCGCGGTGGTGACCGAGGGGCTGATGAACTATTTCCCGCTGCCGGTGGTGAGTGCTGTCTGGGAACGGCTGGCTGAAGCGCTCCGCCGTTATCCCGCCGCCGCCTATGTGACCGAGAGTTATGCGCCGCCGGAAAAACGTTTGCTCCGCCTGGCCACCCACATGGGCGCCGCCAGCCTCCGCGTCGTCTCGCGGAGTTCGGCCGGCATATTGTTCAAGGATGCCGACGAGGCGGCGGACCATCTGAAGGAGCGCGGCTTCGACCGGGTCGAGGTGGCGAAGCCGGGAGGTTCCAACCCGATCTTCGTGCTCGCCGGCCGCCTCGATCCTAAACCCCGAAACGCCTGAATACAAAAGAGCTTACGGCGTTTTCTGAAAGCCCGGCATATTGGGGAGGATCTTGCGCGATGAGGCGAAATCCCACTCCTCTGTCCGCCATATCCGTTAGTCGCATAATATATATTATGGAAAATAACTAGTTCGCGGAGTCCGCGAAGAACAATTTGCGCCTCTTTGATTTGAGCCCGTCTGCCGTGAAGTTCTCGGCCACCCACTTGTCGGTCGGATCCAGAAAGATCGCTTGGTCTCCGCCGCGGCCATCCCGCGCCAGCTGGTTGGCGATGTCGCGGAAATAGAAGTGCCGGAAGATGCGGTCGTATTCCGTCATATAGATGTCGGCCACGCGGGTGTCGCCGCGGATCAGCAGCATATTCTCGTCGTTGTTGACGAGCGAGTTATGGGAGAAATTGGCCGAACCCGAAAACACCAGCGGGTCGTCGCCCACCGGATCGATCAAGAGAATCTTGGTGTGCACATAGAAGACGAAGCCCTCGTAGCGATAGTGCCCCTCCTCCAGGAACCATTGGTCGAGCTGCCAGCCGGGGATCTTCGTGTCGAGGGTTGCCCGCCCGAGCGCCGCGCCATAGGCGATTTGAACGTCCCTGTCGCTCTTCTTGATCGCCCGCTCGACCTTTCCCGGCGGCTTTTCGAGGATGATATAGCGCAGGAACGGGCGATCGACCGAGAAGGCCTCGGCCAATTTGCTGTTGACGCCGAAGGGAGCGGTGAACATGACGGTTCGCCCCGCCGCGCGGATGCGGTCTGCATACCAGTCGAGCATGGAATCCTTGCGGCGGGGGCAGAATAGCGGGGTCACGGAATTCGGCGGCAAATCCCCCGCCGGCTCGGGATCCTGCGCGGCGTTCCAATTTCGAAGGTCGTTCCACTCCGTATCGGCCGCGAGCTTCTCCCAGTAAGCGAGGTAGGTCTGGGCGATCCCAATGTTGCGCACGATGTGGCCGACATTGGTCTGCCCCAGGAAGCCCGAGGCGGTGAAATTGGTCGATCCGGTCCAGACGGCGGTCCGCGCCGGGTCCTGCGAGATCCGGACCATGAACTTGTTGTGGGGAATGTCATGACGCTTGGTGCGCGGCCTCAGCATGCTGCGCGGCAGGCGGGCGGCGGCAATCGCCTTCGCGTTGCTTTTCGTAGCACCCGTGTCGACCTGCGCTCCGTCCACGGTTTCCTGGCCGGCCTCGTAGACCACCAGGACATCGATTCCCCGTGTCTTCCGGGCGGCGGCGAGTGCCTTCAGGATCGGGGGATAGGAGAATTCGTAGGCCGCGACACGAAGCAGTTCGCCGGGCTGTGTGTCGTCGATGAAATGAAGGGCTGCCTCGAGCAGGCCGCGCGACAGCCAGACAACCTCTGGGTCTTGCGGGTCGTTCTCGTTCTGCGGCGCCTTGCTGCCGAACTTGCCGGCGAAGGCCTGGCTCGCGATCGCACCGCGATTGAAGAAGACGGCATGCGTGCCGTCGTCTTCATGTTCGGTTTCGATGTCGATCGCAATGTCCTCGCCGTAGGAGAGATTGCGCGGCGCCCCGTAGACCGGTCTGACGACGAAGCGATAGCGACACCCCGGCTTTGCCGTGTAGTCGCCCCAGAGGAAGCTCTGGATCGGCTGCTCCAGCGTCGAATAGCTGCGACCCGGCTGCGGATGGGGCTCGCTTTCCTGGAAGACCTTGAGCCCCTTCAGCCAATACGACTGGTTCTTGGCGGTCTCGCTGCGCTTCAGCGCGAAACCGAGGAGGCCCTTCCGCGCCTCCGGTGTCGCGTCGATGGCGAGCAGCACCACGTTGCTACCGCCGATGGCCAGAACGTCGAACCCGTTCCCACGCGCTCGTGCCCGCATGTCCCCCTCCTCCTTCGAGCATCCCCCCCCCCGGGAAGATTGGAGTCATGGTAGCAACAACCAAGGATTTTTCTCAGAAAATTCATGCAGTCCAAAGTCGCAAAAACAAGCTTCTGTCTCACGCGGCGTACCGCCTCTCCTGGACCACGCCAAGGAAACGATCGACGGCCTGTTTGAGCCCCTTGGCCTCCTTGGCCAGGACTTTGGACGATGCCAGCACGTCGCTGGTGGCTACGCCCGTCGTGGTCGCGGCTTCCGAGACCGTGGTGAGTTCGCGGCTCACGGTCGCGGTGTCGCCGGCCGTGCGGTCGATGTTGCGGGCGATTTCGTCGATCGAGGCGATCTGCTGCTCGACCGCGGCGGCGATCCCGGTCGAGGCTTCCGACATGTCGTGGATCATCTGGTCGATCCGGCCGATTGCCTCCATCGTGGTCCGGGTCGAGCTGCCCATCTCGGCGATCTGATTGGCGATCTCCTCGGTCGCCTTGGCGGTCTGGTCGGCCAGGTTCTTCACCTCGGCGGCGACCACGGCGAAGCCCTTGCCCGCCTCGCCTGCCCGTGCTGCCTCGATCGTGGCGTTGAGCGCCAAGAGATTGGTTTGGCGCGCCACGGCGTCGATCAGTTTGAGCACGCTGGTGATGCGTTCGGTCGTCTGGGACAGGCCGCGCATGCTCTCCGTCGTCTGCGCCGCCTCCGCGACCGAGCGGGCTGAGAGATCGGCCGATTGCTGGGCGCGGCGGCCGATCTCGCGGGCGGTCGCCACCATCTCTTCTGTCGCTGCGGCCACGGCTTCGACGCTGTGACGGGCGCCGTCGGCCGAATCGCCGGCCCGCCGGGCCTGGGTCACCGTCTGCTGGGAGAGCTGGGACAGGCTGGTCGAATTGGCTTCCAGGCTGCCCGCCGCCTCCACCATGCTGCGGATCACCTGGCCCACCTCGCCTTCGAAGGAAGCTGTGGCGGCGGCGACCGCCTCGGCCCGTGCGGCCTGTTCCTGCCCCCTCCTCTGCTCTTCGCGGAGGCGCGCCTGTTCGGCCTGGGCCAGGCGGCGTTCGGCCTCCGCCCTTTCGCGCGCCTCGGCCTCTTCACGGCGGAGCGCCGCGTTGTTTTCGGCTGCCAGGCGTTCCGCTTCGGAACCGGCCGACTTCAACTGATCGACAGCGCGGGCGATGTCGCCGATCTCGTCGCGCCGGTCGACGCCAGGGATTTCCACCGTCCAATTGCGCCGCGTAATCTCTCCGATCCCGCCGAGCACGGCGGAGAGTGGCCCGACGATCGAGCGCATATTCAGATAGCTGGCGAAGCACAGCAGCAAAATGCCGACCAGGCCGCCGATCAGGATGGTGTCGTGGCTCGCGGCGGCACTGCCGTTCGCGTCCGCCGCCGCCGCCTCGACCGAGGCGGAAATGAGTTCGCCGATCGCGCCGTTAGCGACTTCGAGCCGCTC
>JAYSCC010000161.1:0-6864 GCA_041915065.1 Zavarzinia sp. | reverse complement strand
ATGGCGATACCGTCGTCGACCGCGATCGTGTTGAATTCCTTGGCCAGGCCGCCGGCCTTCTCGACTTCCTGGGCGACCAGCTGGCCGAGATCCTTCAGGTGCACGTGGCCGGGCACGAACTGGGTGAAGGAATTGGCGATGGCGATGATCGGCTTGCCGAAATCCTTTTCCTTCACACCGGTCGCGCGCCACAGGGCGCGGGCGCCGGCCATGTTGCGGCCATGGGTGGAGGTGCGGGAACGATAGGCGGGCATGGGCATCCCCATTCTTCTGGTCGCGTCGGAATGCCCGAGAAGGCGGCCGAGTGCAAGTGCCAAGCGGTAATTGCCGCCCCGAGCGCAAGACAGGTCTCGACAGGACGCGCGCGCGGGCATGAGATGAAGGAAAACCGGAGGGCCCCGCCATGGAACAAGCCATCGAGCCCGACCCGCGCGACCTCGACCTCGCCACCCGCATCCGGCGCCTCGCCGCCTGGGGCCTCGGCAGCGACAGGGGCCGCCGCGTCACCATCGCCGACCTGATCGCGGGCGAGGGGGAAGACCCCGCCCTGATCGCCCGGCGCATCCTGCGCACCGACAACGGCACGGCCGAACTGGCCAATCTCCTGCGCCGCGCCCGGCTCGACGGCGAACCCTGCCCGGATCCCGAAGGCTGGGCACTGGCCATCGTCTCCGGCGTCCGCAACGGGGCGGAGACGCCGGCCGACCGCTTGGCCCTCGCCCTGATCCTGATCCCGGGCGCGATCGCCGGCCTCGGCCTGGCCGGCGGGCTCGACCTCTATCTCGCCTTCGGCATCGTCGCCGCCGGCTGGTACCTCGGCTGGCGCCTCTTGCGCCGGGCACAGACCCCCGGCCACGACGAGAAATAGCGCCCGCTCACCATTTGAAGAAAGGCGCCGGGCGGAGCGGATGGCGCAGCAGGTTGGCCCCGGTCAATTGCACCAGGCGCCCATGGAACCCGGCATCGGGAAACTGCGCCTTCACCGCCCGCACGAAATCCCGCGGCAACCCGAAGCGAACGAGGCCGAGCGAAACATCGACCAGATCCGCCTTCCGGAACGCCTCGACCAGCGCCAAGGCCGGATCGGCGATCGCCCGGATCTTGTGATGCTCCCCGATCAGCGCGGACACCTCCGGCACCCAGCCCTCCAGCCCCCGCCCGACGAGATAGTCCCGCGCCCGTGCGATCGACGGCGGCAGATAGTCGAAAGTCCCATCCGACCAGATCCCCAGGTCATGAAACGCCCCGGCGACCTGCAACCGCTCCAACTCCTCCGCCGCACAGGGATGCAGCGCCAGGGTGAAATTCAGCACCCGGCGGATATGGTTCCCATAGGCGATGAAATCCGCGCCGATGGCCGGCTGCCAGGCGGCGAGGATTTCGTCGAGGAGGGGGAAGGTGGTTTCGACTTGAGGGGCAACCATCGTGATAGTCCTGCAGCCATGTCGATTGGCACTTAGCTAAGTTTGCTGAGTCAAGTTGGGCGGTCGAGCGGGGGGCAAGAGCGGTGTGGACATCACGTTGTAGCCACGCGTGGCCGAACCTGTAGGCGCATCTCAGGCCTTGGAGGATGGTTGTCGGCTTCATTGCCTCTTGCTGGCCGACACCTTTTGACGCGCATCTATTACAATAATCTCGGACGCCCGTTCGCCTGCTGCTAGACGTGCTTCCCGGATGTCTCGAATGGTATTCAACTTTGTGCCAAGATCGCCGTAATCCATGATAACAAAAAGAGAAAATTCAGTCTGTGACGCATTCCTGTAAAATTCAAGTTGCTTCTCATAACCATGTATGATTGTTCCGGAAGATCGCTTCATCTCTACTAAAACTCTGGCGGAATAACCGCTTGAAAACTTGAAATCTACTGGTCCTCCGCCCATGTTTGCTTCAGGCGAGATGTCAATGTCGTTCGCTTTACAAAAAGAATCTGCGATCGCATAATATATGAGCTGCGAGGCGCGCTCCTTCTTCGGCTTATCGCCGAGCCAAAGCTCTTCCCACAGATTGCCGGTCTCCACATGCCGTTTAAACAGCGCGACGGTATCCTTTACTACGCGCATGATCTCGTCTGGCCCCCGTTTTAGTTCGTAGGGCGACGCCTGCTTCAGGTCCGGAATGAACCGCCCCGGGTTTGCCGGAGGCCAATTGGTTTAAGTCAGGCCGCCATTTGCTGCTCGTTGAACATGGCGTAGTAGCGTTCCTCTGCCTCGGCCGGCGGGATGTTACCGATGGGCTCCAACAGCCGGCGCTTGTTGAACCAGTCGACCCAGGTCAACGTCGCGAACTCGACGGCTTCGAAGGTCTTCCAGGGCCCGCGCCGATGGATGACCTCCGCTTTGTAGAGCCCGTTGATCGTCTCGGCGAGAGCGTTGTCATAGCTGTCGCCGACACTGCCGACAGACGGCTCGATGCCCGCCTCTGCCAGCCGCTCGGTATAGCGAATGCTGACGTATTGCGACCCGCGATCCGAGTGGTGCACCAGACCACCACGATGAACCGGCCGCCGTTCGTGCAGGGCTTGTTCCAAGGCGTCGAGGACGAATCCGGCATGCGCCGTCCGGCTCACGCGCCAACCGACGATGCGGCGGGCATAGGCGTCGATCACGAAAGCCACGTAGACGAAGCCGGACCAGGTGCTGACATAGGTGAAGTCCGAGAGCCATAGCCGGTTCGGTGCCGGGGCATGGAAGACGCGGTTCACACGGTCGAGCGGGCACGGTGCCGCCTTGTCCTGAATGGTGGTCCGGATCGGCCTGCCCCGGATGACGCCGTGCAATCCCATGTCCCGCATCAGTCGCTCGACGGTGCATCGAGCGACGTCGAACCCTTCGCGCGTCATCTGTCGCCAGACCTTGCGCACTCCATAGACCTCGAAGTTCTCGGCGAACACGCGGGCCACTTCGGGTCGCAGGACCGCGTCCCGTCTCGCCCGTACCGATCGCTTCGACGCATCGAGCCGCTGAGCAACATGCGCATGATACGTCGACGGGGCGATCGGCAAGACCCTGCAGATCGGCTCGACCCCATACGCCGCGCGGTGAACGTCGATGAACGCGATCATGGCTTCGACCGGCGGTCGAGCTCCGCCAGAGCGAAATATGCGGACGCCTTGCGCAGGATCTCGTTTGCCTGCCTCAGCTCACGGTTCTCACGCTCGAGAGCCTTCAGCTTCGCGGCCATATCCGATGGCACGCCGGCGCGTTTGCCGGCATCCACCTCGGCCTTCCTCAGCCATTCGTTCAGCGAATGCGCCGAGCAGCCGATCTTCGTCGAAATCGACACGATCGCCTGCCAGCGCGACGGATACTCGTGCGCATGGTCCTGAACCAGCCGCACCGCCCGCTCGCGCACCTCGGCAGAGAATTTGTTCGTCGTCTTGCTCGTCATAGCCCCATCCTCTCAGGAGTCGGGGCCTCCGGCAAACCCGGGGCGGTTCAGGAAGCCCGTCCGATAGGATGCCTTTCATTCGATAGTAGCCGAGCGCATCCAGGTTGGGGTCGTAGTTGCTGACGTTCGCTTTTACGGCGGCTAAGAAGACGTCGAACGCCTCTGGCGATATCAGCGCCGCGTCCCGCAGCGCACTCTTGCGTTCGGCAACTGTCGGCCGAACGATACCGCCAAGAAGTTGATTTACACGGTCGCGGATGCGCGCATTCTCCATCGCAGCACGCTCAATATCTGACCAGTCGTTAGCGATCGGCAATTCGCGCACAATATCTTTAGGTACTAGCACGAATGGGACTACGCGGCGGGATGAAGTCCTAAATCGAGGTAACTTATGGTGCATGTAAAAGTCGGTTTCGAATACCGGCACACCATTCGCCTGGCAGAATGTTTCCGTGATCGCGGCGAGGTCATCCATGATTACCGTTGTGGTCAGGTCGCTGATCGTGTCCGGCCCGACATTCTCCTCGAAGAACCCCATCAATGAGATCATCTCGGGATCTTTCACACCAAGCGTGACGATCTCCTTGCTTGTACGTAGGATCGTTTCACGAATGTCATGAGGACGTGAACTGCCCGAGCGCCCGCTTCCGCCGTAGCCCAACCCGTTCTCAGGTGGCTCGCTTAGATCGAGTCGGCGACGGGCGGCCTTCCATGCTGCATCGTTCTCTGCGGTTGAGATCATTAGCATCCGAACCAACACTTCGAAATGGCGACGGAAGCGGTCGATGGCTGATGTGGCGATGGTCTTGTTGCTTGATTTCTCAAGCAGCACAGGATCAATGAAGAGCGGGACATCAACGTCGAGGAAAGGATCTATCAGACCGGCATCTGCAATCTTCTTGGGCGGAACGCCAAAGTGGGCGGAGAAGAGGATTGGATTTTCGATACGAGCCATGCCCAAAGGTAACGGATCGTGCGCTAGGCTGCCATCAACATCTTAGGCCGCTATCAAAATCTTACCCATTGTCTCGGGAAACGAGTCTTCCGATCCGATCTAATTGTTAGAGTATTAGGCGGCGGATTCTGCATTGCATAACGCGGCAAGATTATTTCAAGGACTTCGGCGTGCACATCGCAAGCCGCATCATGGCGGCGTAGCGCATTTGGGTTGCCCTACCTCGCCCCGAAATCCCTGCTCACCGCGCCCAAGATCGCCACCGCGGTCTCGACCACCGTCTCGACTGGCGCCGCATAGCCCGACCTGACCCAGCCGAGCGCGATCTGGACGACGGCGCCGACGAGGCCGTCGGCGAAGAGGTCGAGGTCCAGGGCGCGGGCGGCGATCACGGTGTCGGCGTCGGGCACGAAGCGGAGTACGGCGAGGGAGACGGCGCGGATCGAGTCCCAATAGAGCGTGTCCATCGCCGGGCTGACGCCCAGGATCTCGACCAGGAAGACGCGGGCGTCGTTCGGGTTGTCGCGCAGCAGGCTGTAATAGGTGGTCAGCACCGCCCGGGTCGCGGCGCCGAGATCGGGCGCTGGCAAGGCGGCGACCGCGGCCAGCACTTCCGCCGTCAGGCGCTCCATCACCGAGAGATAGGCGGCCGCCAGCAGGGCCTGGCCGTTCTCGAAGGATTCGTAGAAATAGCGCTCGGTCAGCCCGGCCTCGGCACAGATCGCCTTGACCGAGGCGCCGTGATAGCCCGCACGGCCATAGACCACCATGGCGGCGTCGATCAGCTTCTGGCGCCGTTCGGCCCGGCGCTCCTCGGTGCTCACACCCTTGTAGGCGCGGCCGGCATGGCGGGGGGGAAGGGTTTCGGTGCTCATGATGAATCGATGTTGACATCGAGCGTTGTCAGATGCAATGTCGATATTGACACGAAGCGTTGTCAGATTGTCGCGCCGATCTGACCGCCGAAACGAGACTGCACCAACCGAGAATGCGGAGGAGAGAGACCCCATGAACGCGCCCGCCAAGAACGCCGAGTTCCGTCACCCCCTGAACGCCAAGCCCGATGTCGACGTGGCGATCATCGGCACCGGCTTTTCCGGCATCGGCATGGCGATCGCCCTGAAAAAGGCGGGCATGAACGATTTCGTGGTGATCGAGAAGGCCGACAAGGTGGGCGGCACCTGGCGCGACAACCACTATCCGGGCTGCGCCTGCGACGTGCAGAGCCACCTCTATTCCTATTCCTTCGAGCCCAATCCGGACTGGTCGCGCATGTATTCGCCCCAGCCCGAGATCCGCGCCTATATCGAGCGCTGCGCGACCAAATACGGCGTCATGCCCCATATCCGCTTCGGCGTCGAACTGGCGGGGGCGGCCTTCGACGAGGCGCTGGGCCTGTGGCGGATCGCGACCAAGTCGGGCGAAGTGATCACGGCGCGTGCCGTGGTTTCCGGCATGGGCGCCCTGTCGATCCCGGCCTATCCGAAGATCGAGGGCGTCGAGCGCTTCAAGGGCAAGACTTTCCATTCCCAGAACTGGGACCACGCCTATGACCTGAAGGGCAAGACGGTCGCCGTCATCGGCACCGGCGCCTCGGCGATCCAATTCGTGCCGCAGATCCAGAAGCAGGTCGCCCAGGTGAAGCTGTTCCAGCGCACCGCGCCCTGGATCATGCCGAAACCGGACCGCGCCATCGGTGGCCTGGAGCGGGCGGCCAACCGCTACGTGCCCGGCTTCCAGCGCGCCTTCCGCGAGGCGATCTATTGGTGGCTCGAGGTCCGCGTGCTCGGCTTTGCCGTGAAGCCGGACCTGATGAAGAAGCTCGAAGGCATGGCCCGGCGCTATATCGCCAAGGAGATCAAGGATCCCGTGCTGCGCGCCAAGGTGACGCCGGATTACACGATCGGCTGCAAGCGCGTGCTGCTCTCGAACGACTATTACCAGACGCTGGCCAAGCCGAACGTGGATGTCATCACCACCGGCATCCGCGAGATCACCGCGAACGGCGTGGTCACGGCCGACGGTCTCGAGCACAAGGTCGACGCCATCATCTACGGCACCGGCTTCAAGGCGACCGACATGCTGTCGGGCATGAGCTTCACCGGTATCGGCGGCGAGGACCTGAACGAGCGCTGGAAGCGGGAAGGGGCGCAGGCCTATCTCGGCTCCACCACCCACGGCTTCCCCAATCTCTATTTCCTGATGGGGCCCAATACCGGCCTCGGCCATTCCTCGATGGTCTATATGATCGAGGCCCAGATCCACTATGTGATGGAAGCCCTGAAGCTGATGAAGGCCAAGGGCCTGAACCACCTGGACGTCAAGCCCGCGGTCGA
Source organism: Zavarzinia sp. (assembly GCA_041915065.1). Lineage (GTDB taxonomy): Bacteria > Pseudomonadota > Alphaproteobacteria > Zavarziniales > Zavarziniaceae > Zavarzinia. Next base: position 186 of record JAYSCC010000161.1, on the reverse strand, counting down.
GGAGGCCTTCAACCGCAAGCTCGCGGGCCGGCTGGACGGCACGGTCTGGAACACCGGCGGCTGCGTCTCCTGGTACCGGGACGAGCAGGGCCGCAACGTCACGCTCTGGCCCGATTTCACCTTCCGCTTCGCCCATGCCACGGCGCGGCTGAACCCGGAGGATTTCAACGCCACCCCGGCGGCCGC
>JAYSCC010000160.1:0-6877 GCA_041915065.1 Zavarzinia sp. | reverse complement strand
CCGTTCCACTGTTTCATAGGCGCCGGGCATGGAGACGCTACCTTCCATCGCGGAAGCCATCTCGGGCGAGGACCATAGGATCTCGGGATTGCAATAGGTCAGCAGCGGCGCCGCCGGCTCCAGCCGGAGCACGACGAGGCGGAGCGCGACGCCGACATGGGGGGCGGTGATGCCCACCCCCTCGGCCGCTGCCATGGTCTCGGCCAGGTCGGCGGCGAGGGTGGCCAAGCCCTGGTCGAAAGTGGCGACGGGCGCCGCCTTCTGGCGCAGCCGGGGGTCGGGATAGCGGACGATCGGACGCAGGGGCAAGGCGGGCTCATGCCTTAGGATCATGTCCCGGTGACATATTCTCTCTTTTCGCCCAGGGGCAAGGGCGCAATCCTGCTCGCCCCGCCCGATTTCGAGGATTCGATCGTGACCCTGTCCCCCGCTCCCGATTCCCTGGCTGCCGAAGTGGCGGCGCTGATGGCCGGTTTCGGGGTCGATCCGGGGGATTATGCGACGGCCGGGCGCGCCGTTCATTCGCCCGTCACGGGTGAGGCGATCGGCCATGTCGCCGACACCGAACCGACGGCGATGGCGGCGATCGTCGCCCGCGCCGCTGAAGCCTTCGCTGCCTGGCGCCTGGTGCCGGCGCCGCGGCGGGGCGAATTCGTCCGCCTGCTGGGCGAGGAATTGCGCGCCGCCAAGGTCGCCCTCGGCCGCCTCGTCACCCTCGAGGTCGGCAAGGTGCCGTCCGAGGGCGAGGGCGAAGTGCAGGAAATGATCGACATCTGCGATTTCGCCGTCGGCCTGTCGCGCCAGCTCCAGGGCTTGGCGATTCCGTCCGAGCGGGCCGACCACCGGATGATGGAGCAATGGCACCCGGCCGGCGTGGTCGGTGTCATCACCGCCTTCAATTTCCCGGTCGCGGTGTTCTCCTGGAATGCCGCCCTGGCCCTGGTGTGCGGCGATGCCGTGATCTGGAAGCCGTCGGAAAAGGCGCCCCTCACCGCCCTTGCCGTGCAGGCCCTGGTAGCGCGGGCAGCGACCCGCTTCGGCGGGGTGCCGGACGGTCTGGTCACCGTGGTGACCGGCGGCCGGGCGATCGGCGAGATGCTGGTGGACGATCCGCGCATCGCCGTGCTCTCGGCCACCGGTTCGACCCGCATGGGCCGCGCGGTGGGCGAGCGGGTGGCGCGCCGCTTCGGCCGCGCCATCCTGGAGCTGGGCGGTAACAACGCTTCGATCGTGACGCCTTCGGCCGATCTCGACCTCGCGGTCCGCGCCATCGCCTTTGGTGCCATGGGCACCGCGGGCCAGCGCTGCACCACGCTGCGCCGCCTGATCGTCCATGAATCGGTCTATGACGCCCTGGTGCCGCGCCTTGCCAAGGTCTATCGCAGCGTCTCGGTCGGCAATCCGCTGAGTGGTGCTGTGCTGGTCGGCCCGCTGGTCGATGCAGCGGCGCTCGATGCCATGCAGAAGGCGCTGGCGGCGGCCAAGGCGGCGGGCGGCACGGTCACCGGGGGCGAGCCGGTCTCGGTCGAGGGTTGTGAGGGCGGCGCTTATGCCAGGCCCGCCCTGGTCGAAATGCCGGCCCAGGTCGGCCCGGTCCTGGAAGAGACTTTCGCCCCGATTCTCTATGTCCTGAAATACTGCGATTTCGCGGAAGCCGTGGCTTTGCAGAACGGCGTGCCCCAGGGCCTCTCCTCCTCGATCTTCACCAATGATTTCCGCGAGGCGGAGCGTTACCTCTCGGCCGCCGGTTCGGACTGCGGCATCGCCAACGTCAACATGGGCACCTCCGGGGCCGAGATCGGCGGCGCCTTCGGTGGCGAGAAGGAGACCGGCGGCGGCCGCGAATCCGGCTCCGACGCCTGGAAGGGCTATATGCGGCGCATGACCAGCGCCATCAACTACGGCACTTCGCTGCCGCTGGCCCAGGGTGTCCGGTTCGACGTCGAATGAGCGCCTATGACGTGGTGATCGCGGGCGGCGCGGTCACCGGTTCCTCCACCGCCTATCACTTGGCGAAGGAGCCCGGCTTCAAAGGCCGCATCCTGGTGGTCGAGAAGGACCCTTCTTACGAATTCTGCGCCTCGGCCCGTTCGGCGGCCTCGATCCGGCAGCAGTATTCGACCGCGATCAACGTGCAGATCTCGCTCTACGGCATCGACTTCCTGCGCCGCCTGCACGAACACTTGGCGGTCGAGGACGAGGTGCCCGAGATCGGCCTGACCGAGGGCGGCTATCTGTTCCTGGCGAGCGAGGCGGGCAAATCCGTGCTCGAAGCCAACCACCGGCTCCAGGTCTCCCTCGGCGCCGACATCGCCCTGCTCGGCCCGGACGGGCTCACGGCGCGCTTCCCCTGGCTCTCGACCGAGGGGGTCGCGGCGGGCAGCTTCGGCGTCACCGGCGAGGGCTGGTTCGACGGCTACGGCCTGATGCAGGCGTTCCGGCGCAAGGCCCGCTCCCTTGGCGTCGACTACTGCGCGGCCAAGGTGGTCGACGTGGTGAAGGACGGCGCCAAGATCGCCGGCGTGGTGCTGGACGATGGCAGCCGCATTGCCTGCGGCACGCTGGTCGATGCCGCGGGCGGCGGCGGGGCCACGCTGGCCCGGGCCGCGGGGGTCGAAATCCCGGTGCGCAACAAGAAGCGCATGATCTTCACCTTCACCTGCGCCGACAAGGTCGCGGCTGCACCCCTGCTGATCGACCCGACCGGCCTCTATTTCCGCCCCGAAGGCCGCGGCTTCCTGTGCGGCCTCCAGCCGCCGGAAGACCAGGACCCGGATGCCAACGGCGATTTCGAGGTCGATCACGGCTTTTTCGACGAACACATCTGGCCTGTGCTGGCCGCCCGCGTCCCCGCCTTCGAGCGGATCAAGCAGGGCCGCGCCTGGGCCGGCCACTACGACATGAATCTGTTCGACCACAACGCCATCGTCGGCGCGGTCGAGGGCGTGCCCGGCTTCTATCTCGCCAACGGGTTCTCCGGCCACGGCCTTCAGCAATCACCCGCGATCGGCCGCGGCCTCGCCGAATTGATCACCTATGGCGCCTACCGCAGCTTGGACCTGAGCCCGCTCGGCTTCGATCGCATCGCCGAGGGGCGGCCGCTGGCGGAGGCCAATATCGTCTGAGGGGCCCTATCGCGGTTGCACCTTTTCTGTTAGAAGGGTGCAACCAAAGCAACAGGTGGCACCATGGCGATGACGACGATGGGGGTCAAGCTCACAGACGAGCTGCGCGCCCGGCTGAAGGCGGCGGCGGAGCGGATCGGGCGCTCGCCCCATTGGCTGGTCAAGCAATCCCTGGTCGCCGCCATCGAGCGGATCGAGCGGCACGGCGCCTTCGAAGCGGGGGGCGACGGCGATGCCGCGGTTGCCCTGGACCTCGAGGAAGGTGCAACCGAGGCGGCCCTGCCGTTTCTGGAATTTGCCCAGGGGGTGCAGCCGCAGGGCGTGCTGCGGGCCAAGATCACTGCGGCCTACAGGCGGCCGGAGCCGGAATGTCTGCCCTATCTGATCGCCGGCGCCAGCCTGCCGGCGGAAAAGCGCGAACAGGCGCGCACCCTGGCGCGCGATCTCGTCACCAAGCTGCGCGCCAAGAAGCGGGGCGGCGGGGTCGAGGGGCTGATCCACGAATATACGCTGTCGGAGCCGGAGGGCGTCGCCCTCATGTGCCTGGCGGAAGCGCTGCTGCGTATTCCCGACAAGGCGACCCGGGACGCCCTGATCCGCGACAAGATCGCAGCCGGCGACTGGCACTCCCACCTCGGCCACAGCCCCTCACTCTTCGTCAATGCCGCGACCTGGGGCCTGGTGGTCACCGGCAAGCTGACCGCGACCAACAGCGAGGCCGGCCTCTCCGCCGCCCTCACCCGCCTGATCGGGCGGAGTGGCGAACCCCTGATCCGCAAGGGCGTCGACCTCGCCATGCGCATGATGGGCGAGCAGTTCGTGACCGGCCAGACCATCGCCGAAGCGCTCGCCAACGCCCGCAAGATGGAAGACAAGGGCTTTCGCTATTCCTACGACATGCTGGGCGAGGCGGCCACGACGGCGGCCGATGCCGAGCGCTACCTGGTCGATTACGAAACCGCGATCCACGCCATCGGCAAGGCCTCGGGCGGGCGCGGCATCTACGAAGGCCCGGGCATTTCGATCAAACTCTCCGCTCTTCATCCGCGTTATTCGCGGGCGCAGGTCGAGCGGGTGACGGGCGAGTTGTTGCCGCGGGTCAAATCGCTCGCCCTGCTCGCCCGGCGTTACGACATCGGCCTCAACATCGACGCCGAGGAAGCGGATCGGCTGGAGCTTTCCCTCGATCTCCTGGAAGCGCTCTGCTTCGATCCCGATCTGTCCGGCTGGAACGGCATCGGTTTCGTGGTGCAGGCCTATTCCAAGCGCTGCCCCTTCGTCATCGACTATCTGGTCGATCTCGGGCGGCGCTCCGGCCGGCGCCTCATGGTGCGCCTGGTCAAGGGCGCCTATTGGGATTCGGAAATCAAGCGGGCGCAGATCGACGGGCTCGAAGGCTTCCCCGTCTATACGCGGAAGATCCACACCGACGTGTCCTACATCGCCTGCGCGCGCAAGCTGCTGGCGGCGCCGGACGCGATCTATCCCCAGTTCGCCACCCACAACGCCCTGACGCTGGCGAGTGTCGCGGCGCTGGCGGGCGACAATTACTATGCGGGACAATATGAGTTTCAATGCCTGCACGGCATGGGCGAACCCCTCTACGAGGAAGTGGTCGGGGCGGGCAACCTCGGGCGTCCGTGCCGGATCTACGCCCCGGTCGGCACCCACGAAACGCTGCTCGCCTATCTGGTGCGCCGGCTGCTGGAGAATGGCGCCAACACCTCCTTCGTCAACCGGATCGCGGACGAGGCGGTCTCGATCGAGGAATTGATTGCCGATCCGGTCGAGGCGGCGCTAGCCGTCGAGCCGCTGGGCGCGCCGCATCCGAAGATCCGCCTGCCGCGCGAATTGTTTGGGCCGGAACGGGCCAATTCGGCCGGTATCGATCTTTCCAACGAGCAGCGCCTGGCCTCGATCTCGGCCGCCCTGCTGGCCAGTCTGGACATGGCGTGGTCGGCCGGCGCCGGGCCGGCGCCGACGCCGGTGCGGAACCCCGCCGATCACCGCGACGTGGTCGGCCATGTCCGCTTCGCAAGCCCCGAGAGCGTCGGCGCCGCCTTCGAAGCGGCGGTGGCGGCGGGTCCGATCTGGGCCGCGACGCCGCCTGCTGAACGCGCCGCCTGCCTCGCCCGCGCGGCCGAGGCGATGGAAGCGCGCATGCCGACTCTGATGGGCCTGATCGTGCGCGAGGCCGGCAAGTCGCTGCCCAATGCTATCGCCGAAGTGCGCGAGGCGGTGGACTTCCTGCGTTACTACGGCGCCCGCGTGCGCGACGGCTTCGATCCCGCGAGCCATCGGCCGCTCGGCCCCGTGGTCTGCATCAGCCCGTGGAATTTCCCGCTGGCGATCTTCACAGGCCAGGTCGCGGCGGCGCTGGCCGCCGGCAATCCGGTGCTCGCCAAGCCGGCGGAAGAAACGCCCCTGATCGCGGCCGAGGCGGTGCGCCTCCTCCACGAGGCGGGCGTGCCGGAAGGCGTGCTGACCCTGGTTGCGGGTGACGGCGCCGTGGGCGCGGCGCTGGTCGCCGATCCGCGCGTGCGCGGTGTCATGTTCACCGGCTCGACCGAGGTCGCCCGCGCGATCGAGGCGAGCCTGGCCGGCAGGCTCAGCCCGGACGGTACAGTGATCCCCCTGATCGCCGAGACCGGCGGCCAGAACGCCATGATCGTCGATTCTTCGGCCCTTGCCGAGCAGGTGGTGGGCGACGTGCTCGCCTCCGCCTTCGACAGTGCGGGCCAACGCTGCTCGGCGCTGCGCATCCTCTGCCTCCAGGAAGAGGTGGCGGAGCGCATCCTGACCATGCTGAAGGGGGCGATGGCGGAACTTTCCATCGGCAATCCCGATCGTCTGTCGACCGATGTCGGCCCGGTCATCACCGCCGAAGCCATGGCCGGGATCGAGGCCCATGTCGCGGCGATGCGCGAGGCGGGCCACGCGGTCTATCAATTGCCGCTGCCGGAGGCAGCCAAGGCCGGCACCTTCGTGGCCCCGACCCTGATCGAGATCGACGACATCGCGGTCCTGAAGCGGGAAATCTTCGGCCCCGTCCTCCATGTGCTGCGCTACAAGCGGAAGGACCTGGACCGGCTGGTCGATGCGATCAACGCCACCGGTTACGGCCTGACCTTCGGCCTGCACACCAGGATCGACGAGACCATCGCCCGGGTGACCGACCGCATCCATGCCGGCAATATCTACGTGAACCGGAACACCATCGGTGCCGTGGTCGGTGTGCAGCCCTTCGGCGGTTGCGGCCTCTCGGGCACCGGGCCCAAGGCGGGCGGCCCCCTCTATCTCCGCCGCTTGCTGGCGCAGCGCCCGGCCGAGACCGGGATCGGCATCGCCGCCCCGGCCAATCCGGCACTCGATGGCTTCGCCACCTGGCTGGCGGGGCAGGGGTTGGATGCGCTCGCCACCCGGGTCACTGCCTATGGTGCGGCCTCGCCCTTCGGCGCCTCGGCCGAATTGCCGGGGCCGGTCGGCGAGCGGAATCTCTATGCGCTCCGCGGCAAGGGCTGCGTCGCCGGCCTCGGCCGTACCGCCGAGGGGTTGATCCTGCAGTTCGGCGCGGCGCTGGCGACCGGCAACGATCTCGCGGTCGAGCGCGGCCATGCCGCGGCTGACGCCCTGGCCGGCTTGCCACCCGACGTGGCCGGCAGGCTCCGCCGGGTCGAGCGCTGGCAGGAGGTGGCCGATCTCGCCGCCGTCCTGGTCGAGGGCGACGGTGACGGGCTGGTCCCGGTCGCCCG
>JAYSCC010000159.1:0-6879 GCA_041915065.1 Zavarzinia sp. | reverse complement strand
CAATTCCTCGATCCTGTTGATCAGCCTGCCCGCCGTGTTCCGCGGCATCGGCCTCAAAGCGCTGGATACCGCCAACATCGACTATCTGCTGTGGGCGATCATCGGTTACATGATCGTGACCGCCGTCCTGGTCGTGGCCTTCGGCCGGCTGGGCGACCAGTTCGGCCGGGCGCGCATGTATAACCTCGGCTTCGCGATCTTCACCGTCTCGGCCCTCGCCCTCAGCCTGATGCCGGAGAACGGTGGCTCGGCCGCGCTTTATCTGATCCTGGTCCGGGTCGTCCAGGGTGTCGGCGGCGCGCTGATCATGGCCAATTCGACCGCGATCCTGACCGACGCCTTCCCGACCCACCAGCGCGGCCTGGCCCTCGGCATCAATATGATCGCTGCGGTGGGCGGCCAGTTCCTGGGTTTGATCGTCGGCGGCCTGTTGGCCGATACCGATTGGCGCCTGGTGTTCTGGGTCAATGTCCCGATCGGCGTCGTTGGCACGCTGTGGGGCTATCTCAAGCTGCATGACCACGGCCCGAGGGTCAGCCACAAGATCGACTGGCTGGGCAACGCCACTTTCGCCCTCGGCCTGATCGCCATCCTCGTGGCCATCACCGAAGGCATCCAGCCTTACGGCGACCAGGTGATGTCCTGGGGCAGCCCGCGCATCATCGCCTTCTTCGTGGTCGGCGCCCTCGCCCTCCTCGCCTTCTTCCTGGTCGAGCGGCGGGTGGCGAAGCCGATGTTCGACTTTGGCCTGTTCGGCATCCGGCCCTTCGCCTACGGCAATATCGCCAGCCTGCTCGCCTCGGTCGCGCGCGGCGGCCTCCAGTTCATGCTGATCGTCTGGCTCCAGGGCGTCTGGCTGCCGCTGCATGGCTACAGCTTCGAGGAGACGCCACTGTGGTCGGCGATCTTCATGCTGCCGCTGACCGTCGGCCTGCTGCTGGCGGCGCCGGTCTCCGGCTATTGGTCGGACCATGTCGGCGCCCGGCCCTTCGCGGTCGCCGGGCTGGTCATGGGGGCCGCCAGCTTCGCCGCCCTCATGTTCCTGCCGGCCGATTTCTCCTACCTCGGCTTTGCAGGGCTGATCTTCCTGAACGGGCTCGGTTCCGGCCTGTTCCTGGCGCCCAACAGCACCCAGATCATGAATGCGGTGCCGGCGGCCGAACGCGGCCAGGCTTCGGGCATGCGGGCGACCACGATCAACGCTGGCGGCGTGCTCTCGATCGGCATCTTCTTCGGCCTGATGCTGGCCGGCCTCGCCGAATCCCTGCCGGCTTCGATGGAAGCCGCCTTGCTCGGCCAGGGCGTGCCCACCGCCGTCGCCCATCAGGTCGCGGCCGCCCCGCCGGTCGCCAGCCTGTTCGCCGCCTTCCTGGGCTACAACCCGATGGGCGAGCTGATCCCGGCTGCCGTGCTCCAGGCCCTGCCGGCCACCAATGCCGCCGCCATCACCGGCAACCACTTTTTCCCTGAGCTGATGGCGGTGCCCTTCATGCACGGCCTCGGCTTCGCCTTCACCTTCTCGGCCGTGCTGAACCTGCTCGCCGCCGCGGCCTCCTGGGCCGGCGGGGCCAAGTTCGTCCATGCCGCCGCTCATCATGGCGCGCAGGAACAGGCGGCCCCCGCCGCGGAATGAGGCGGCTTACGAGAAGCGGTTGGCCTTGGGGAAGCCGCGCGGCGCCAGCCGCCCGGCACCGCCCCGGGCGCCCATCCAGTCGGTCAGGTTGGTCTCGGTCTTGATGCCGGTGCCGTAAGGCCAGGACAGGCCCTGAGCCAGGGTGAAGACGGTGACATCGGCGAGCCCGCCGTCCTTGTATTTCTGCAGGGTGACGCCGCGGCCCCGGGCCAGTTCCGGCACTTCGGCGAGCGGGAAGACCAGGAGCTTCCGGTTCTCGCCCACCACGGCGACGTGATCGCCCTCAACCCTTTTGCAGATCGCCGCCTCGACGCCGGGGCCGGTGGTCATCACCTGCTTGCCGGCGCGGGTCTGTGCGATCACCTCGTCCTCGGCAGCGATGAAACCCTTGCCGTCACCGGCAGCGAGTAGCAGCTTCGAGCCCGGCTTGTGCACGAAGAGGGCGACGATGTCCTGGTCGTTGCCGAGGTCGACCAGCAGGCGCACGGCATCGCCATGACCGCGCCCGCCGGGCAGCTTGTCGCAGCCGAGCGTGAAGAAACGGCCGTTGGTGGCGAAGAGGATCAGCTTGTCCGTCGTCTCCGCCTTGATCATGAAACGCCCGTGGTCGCCTTCCTTGAAGCGAAGCTCGGCGTCACCTTCGACATGGCCCTTGAGGGCGCGGATCCAGCCCTTGGCGGAGCAGACGATGGTAATCGGCTCGCGCTCGATGAAGGCGGTCGAAGGCAGGTCGATCGCCTGCGGCGCTTCGGCGAATTGGCTGCGGCGCTTGCCGAGCGGCGTCTCCGGCCCGAATTCCTTGGCGATCTCGGCGATGCCCTGGGCCACTGCCTTGCGCTGCCGCGCCGGCTCGGCCAACAGCTTTTCGAGCGAGGCGCGTTCCTTCTCCAGCGTCTCGTGTTCCTTCCGGATCTCGAATTCCTCGAGCTTGCGGAGCGAGCGGAGGCGCATGTTGAGGATCGCCTCGGCCTGCACGTCGGTCAGGCCGAAACGGGCCATCAGGGCCGGCTTCGGCTGATCCTCCTCGCGGATGATGCGGATCACCTCGTCGAGATTGAGATAGGCGATCAGGTAACCGCCCAGGATCTCCAAGCGGTGCACGATCTCGGCCAGGCGGTGGCGGGCACGGCGCACCACGACTTCGATCCGATGGTCGACGAAGGCCTGGAGCACTTCCTTCAGGTTCATCACCCGGGGGGTCTGGCCGCGGTCGAGCACATTCATGTTGAGCTGCGCGCGGACCTCGAGATCGGAGAGCTTGAACAGCCCTTCCATCAGCATCTCGGGCTCGACCGTGCGGCTGCGCGGGATCAGGACGACGCGGACCTCGTCGGTCGATTCGTCGCGCACGTCTTCGAGCAGGGGCAGCTTCTTCTGCTCGATCAGCTCGGCGATCTTCTCGATCAGGCGCGACTTCTGGACCTGATAGGGGATCTCGGTCACCACCACGGCGAAAGTGCCGCGGCCGGTATCTTCCTGGTGCCAGCGGGCGCGCAGGCGGAAGGCGCCGCGCCCGGTGGCATAGGCTTCACGGATCGACTCCGCCGGCTCGACCAGGAGGCCGCCGGTCGGGAAATCCGGCCCCGGCACCAGGGCGACCAGCTCGTCGATCGTCGCCTCGGGCTTTGCGATCAGCAGCGTGATGGCGGCGCAGAGTTCGGCGACGTTATGGGGCGGAATCGCGGTCGCCATGCCGACTGCGATGCCCTGGGCGCCATTCGCCAAGAGGTTCGGGAAGGCACCGGGCAGCACCACCGGCTCCTGCTCCTCGCCGTCGTAGGTCGGGCGGAAATCGACCGTGTCCTCGTCGATGTCGGCCAGCATCAGTTCGGCGACGCGGGTCAGGCGCGCCTCGGTGTAACGCATGGCCGCGGCATTATCGCCGTCTACATTGCCGAAATTGCCCTGGCCGTCGATCAGCGGGAAGCGGACGGCGAAATCCTGCGCTAGCCGCACCAGGGCGTCATAGACCGACTGGTCGCCGTGGGGATGGTATTTGCCGATCACGTCGCCGACCACGCGGGCGGATTTCTTGTAGCCGGACTTGGGGTCCAGCTTCAGTTGCCGCATGGCATAGAGCAGGCGCCGGTGCACCGGCTTCAGGCCATCGCGCACATCGGGCAGCGAACGCGCCATGATGGTCGACAAGGCATAGGCGAGGTAACGCTCGCCCAGCGCACTCGCCAGGGGAACGTCGCGAATCTCGCCCGAATCCAGGATCTGGTCACTCATGACCGGACCCTATCAGATCGCCCCGCCCCTGCCCAAGAGGGCGAGCAGGCGGCCGCGCGCCGCGGGCAAAGCGCGGCCCTGGGGCGCCAATACACGCTGTTCCAGGAAATGCCCGGTCAGGGCGAATCCGGCCAGGACATCGCCCTCGTCCGGCCTGCCGGCCAGGAAGCCGGGCAGGCGCAACAGCCGGTCGCCGTAAGGTGCCGCCGCCGCGGCCGAGACGGCCCGCCCGCTGCGCGGCGAGACATGGGTCAGGTCCTCGGTCGCCCCGGTCGCGGCGCAGGACGCGAGGTCGAGGCCATAGCCGAGCTCGGCCAGCAGTTCGAGCTCGAAGCGCACCATCAGCGCCGGCCAGGGCCCGCCCGCCTCCATCAGGTCGAGCAGCACGATCAGGCCGTCGAACAGGCGGGCGTGAGGCTCGCGCTCGGGCAGACAGAGGTCGAGCAGCGCCGTGACCGCCGATAGCCCGGCCAATGCAGGGGCGGAGGCCAGCATCACCCCCGCCCGTGCGCGCAGAAGTTCGACCGTGAAGGCGCCGAGCTGATCGGCCAGCCGCGCCCGCCACTGGGCCTGAAGCTCGTTGCCGGGTTGCAGGAGCGGGCCGTGGCGGCGCCCCTGCCCGCCCCGCACCAGGCCCGGATGGCGGCCGTGTTCGCGGGCGAAGAGCGAGACCACGGCGTCGCGTTCCCCGAACGGCCGGACGCCCAGAACGACGGCGCGGTCAAGCCATTCCATGGTCGGCCATTTCCCACAGGCTGCTACGACAATATTGTTTCAACCGGGCTTTTGCCATCGGGACCACCGTGGTATCACCTTCGGGAAGTCGGGCGGGCCGGCCGAAAAGGCTCAGTTCCGGTCGCATCTGGTGAGGAAGCCCATCTGGCGGTAAGCCGGGGTCCGGCAAGGGTGGTTCATGCCCGATCGTAAGTTGAAGCCGCCGATCGAACAACGGTTCACCCTGTTCGATCGGGAAGCCTGGAGTGCCCATCGGGCGGATACGCCCATGACCCTGTCGCAGGACGACTTGCTCAAGCTGCGCGGGGCGGACGAGATGATCTCGCTCGAGGAAGTGGCGGATATCTACCTGCCATTGTCGCGCCTGCTCAACCTCCATGTCGCCAACACGATCGAGCTTTACCGCTCGACCTTCGCCTTTTTGGGCACGGTACCGGCCAAGGTGCCCTATATCATCGGCCTCGCTGGTTCGGTCTCGGTCGGCAAGAGCACCTCGGCCCGTATCCTGCGCTCGCTCCTGGCGCGTTGGCCGAACCATCCGAACGTCGCCCTGATCTCGACCGATGGTTTCCTGCATCCGAACCGCGTGCTCGCCGAGCGCGGCATCATGGAACGCAAGGGTTTCCCGGAGAGCTACGACGTCCGCACCCTGCTTACCTTCCTGGCCGACGTGAAGGCGGGCAAGCCCAGGGTCGCTGCTCCAGTCTACAGCCATATCACCTACGACATCGTGACCGGCGAACAACAGATCATCGAACGGCCGGACATCCTGATCGTCGAAGGGTTGAACGTGCTCCAGGTGAACACGGCGCCCGGCCTGGACGACGTCATCTTCGCCTCGGACTTCTTCGATTACGCGATCTATGTCGATGCCGACACCGAGATGATCCGCGACTGGTACGTGGCGCGTTTCCTGAACTTCCGCCAGACCGCCTTCCGCAATCCGGACAGCTATTTCAGCCGTTACGCCGATCTCTCCGACGAAGAGGCCCGGGGCACCGCGCTGTCGATCTGGACCCGGATCAACGAACGGAACCTGATCGAGAACATCCGCCCCGCCCGCTACCGCGCCGACCTCATTCTGCGCAAAGGCCCGAACCACCGGGTCGAGTCGGTCGCACTCCGCCGGCTCTGAGGTCAGACCGCGACGCCGTTCAACATCTGCGCCACGGTGCGCTGCATCCGCACCAGGCGGCGGCGCACCGGTGGGCCGTAAAGCGGCGTGCGCGGCTCGATCCCGCAGGTGACCAGCACCCCTTGCGTCGAGGGATCGACATAGAGCGCATAATAGCAGCCGAGCGAAATCAGGCCCGGGCCTTCGAGATAGACCACCAGTCCGTGGTCGGAGTCGAACTGATAGAGGCTGACGCCACGCGGCGGCTTGCGCAGGATTTCGACCGCTTCGGAAACGATCATGCCGGGCACGATCACCTCGCGGTAGCGGGGCCGGCGTGGCACGGTCAGAAAATCCGGCTGCTTCAGAAAGCCGTAGACCAGGATCACCACGAACACCCCGAGCGCGGCATAGCCGGCCACCGCCGTGGGGGAAATCACCAGGTCCAAGATAACCGTTGCCCCAGTTAACCAATCGGCCCAGAGGCAGAAGAAGACATCATCCGGTTCGGGTCAACAGCCCGTTGCCCCGCCTTGACGGGTTCACGCCATCTTCAGGCTCTCGCGCCGGGCATCCAGAAGCTTGCGGTTGTCATGGTCCCAGGGATGGAAACCAGGACGGAAATAGGCGAGCCAGGGCAGCAGGGTGGCCGGGATCACGCCACCAGGCCCCCAGAACAGGCGCAGCAAGGCCCAATAGTGGCGAAGCCCCGGCCGCCGGCCGAGGTCGGCCCGCAGGATCGCCAGAATGTGCTGCGCCATGAAAAAGGTGAAGGTCAAGGTGGTGAACAGCATCGAGCGCGTGCGCAGGAAATAGCCGCCGATCCCCGGCGCCACCGCCGCCATCACGTCGAAGGCGACGGCCTTGTGCTCGTTCTCTTCGATCGCATGCCAGAGCCACAGGCGGGCGACCTCGGGATCGGCCCCTTCCAGCGCCTTCGGATGGGTCAGCAGGTAATCGGCCAGGATCGCCGTGAAATGTTCGAGCGCGGCGGTGGCGGCCAGCCGCCGCTTGGGACCGAACCATTTGCGGACGAGGTCCAGGCGGTATTTCACCCCTTCTTCGAGCCGGCTCACCACGGAGCCGGCGCGCGTCGCCACCAGGGCGTTGTAGCGCCGATGCTCGCGGCTGTGCAGGCCTTCCTGGGTGGCGAAATTCTGCACTT
>JAYSCC010000158.1:0-6919 GCA_041915065.1 Zavarzinia sp. | reverse complement strand
GCGCCCGGCGGCCCCCTGGCTGCCCATGACCGCCATCTTCGAGATGGCGGACGAGGGAGAGGGCACGCGCTATACGGCGCGCTGCATCCACCTCGATCCGGCCGGTGCCAAGAAGCATGAGGAAATGGGCTTCTTCGAGGGCTGGGGCATCTGCATCAGCCAGTTGGAGGCCTTCGCCCAGGGCCTCTGACCGGGCCTCGCTTGCCAGGCTTCGAGGCGGCGGGTTAGGCTGAGGGATCGTGAAAATTGCCGATTACCTGGCCCGCAGCCATCTCACCCTGACCGATTTCGCCCGCCAAGCAGGCGTTTCGGTCGCCGCCATGAGCCGCTATTCCAGCGGCCAACAGATCCCCCGCCCCGAAGCGATGCGCCGCATCGCCGAGGCCTCCGGGGGCGCGGTCGGCCCTGCCGACTTCTACGCCCCCCAGGGCGAACCTCCGGACCCCGTGGCCAATGCCCGGCAGTTCCTGGAACGCCATCCCGAAATCCGCCAGATCGACCTGATCGTGCCCGACACCAGCGGCATCTGCCGCGGCAAGCGCGCCTCGCGCGGGGAAGCGATCGAGGTGATCGAGCATGGGCTCAAACTGGTCGGTTCCCTCTTCGGCCTCGACATCCACGGCGAGAATGTCGAAGAAACCGGCCTCGGCATGGATTCGGGCGACCGTGACCAGATCGCCGTGCCGGTCGATGGCCGCATCCTGCCCATGACCTGGGTCGGACCCGAAGCGGCGCAGATGCTGCTCACCCTGCTCGACGAGGACGGCTCACCCTTCTATGCCGATCCGCGCCAGGTGCTGGGCCAGGTCCAGGCCCGTTTCCGCGAGCTGGGCCTGACCCCCGTGGTGGCCTGCGAACTCGAATTCTATCTGATCGACCGCGAGCGGAACGCGGCAGGCGGGCCGCAGCCCGTGCCCTCGCCCTTCACCGGGCGGCGCGACTGGTCGACCCAGGTGCTCTCGATCGACGAGATGGACGCCCATCGCAGCGTGCTCTCCGAGATCACCCAGGCGATGGAGGCCCAGGGCGTGCCGGTCACCGGCGCCCTTTCCGAATACGCTCCCGGGCAGTTCGAGATCAACCTGCACCATGTCGCCGATGCCCAGGCCGCCTGCGATCACGCCGTGCTGTTCAAGCGCGCCGTGCGTTCGGTCGCGCGCCGCCACAATATCGACGCGACCTTCATGGCCAAGCCCTATGGCAACATCTCGGGTTCCGGCCTCCATGTCCATGTCAGCCTGGTCGATGACAAGGGCCGCAACGTCTTCGCCGCCGGCTATCCGGAAGCGGAAACGCGGCTTCGCCATGCCGTCGGCGGCGTCATGAAGGCGATGCAGGAATCGATGGCGGTCTTCGCGCCCAACGCCAATTCCTTCCGCCGCTTCCAGCTCGGCTCCTATGCCCCGGTGGCGCCTTGCTGGGGGTTCGAGAACCGCACCGTCTCGATCCGCGTGCCGGGTGGCGACGGCAAGGCCCGGCGGATCGAGCACCGGGTCTGCGGCGCCGATGCCAATCCCTATCTGGCCGTCGCCGCGATCCTGGGCGCCATGCATTTCGGCCTGACCCAGGAGGTCGATCCCGGCCCGCCGGTCGAAGGCAATGCCTACGACCTGATCGCGCCGAGCCTGCCGCGCCACTGGCCGATCGCCCTCGACACTTACGACGACGGGCTGATCCTGCCGCGTTACTTTGGCGAGCGTTACCACCAGCATTACGGCAGGCTGCGCCGCGCCGAATTCGAGCGCTACGAAGCCGAGGTCAACCCCCTCGACCACGCCTGGTATCTCGACAAGCTCTGACCGCTCAGTGCAGCGTGCTGCGGAAGAAGGCCCACAGCACGCTGCCGGTGTCGATGTCCTGGTTGGCGCCGCCGACGATGCGGCCGATCAGCGGACCGACGCGCAGCCCCGGCGTGATGTGGCCGCCGTCGTGCACGATGTAGAACAGCGACTGGTCGCCCCCGGCGCAGGGGGCGCGGCGCCGCAGTTCGACCCAGGAACCGTCGCGCCGGTCGAGGTCGGGCAGGCGTTCGCTGGTCTCGGTGCGCGGGCAGCCCGCCTTGTCGGCGAAGAAGGCGAAAGTCTCGGCGGCGGAATAGAGGGCGGGTTGGACCTGGCCCCGCTTCGTGGTGCCTGCCGGCTGCCCCTCGAAGGGCACGATCGGATCGGCGGTGCCGTTCAGGGAGAGCCAGGGTAGCGCCTTGCCCGGCTTGCAGCCCGCCGCCTGGTCGGCCGGCAAGTCGGAGATCATATTGGCGCCGGCGTGCAGCAGGTGCCCGGCCATGCAGGCGAAATGCATGGTCATGAAGCCGCCGTTGGAAGGGCCGGTGATGAAGACGGCGGCGGGATCGCCATGGTCGCGCGCGATCACCTCGGCGATCACCGACGAAATGAAGCCGACGTCGTCGGCGCTCGACGGCGCATCACCGGCGATGGTGGAGCCCCGGCCGTCGTTCCAGTGGCGGTCGATGCCGTCGGGCGCGGCGACGATGAAGCCCTCGCTCCGGCCGAGGGTCGGCAGGCTGGTCTGGCGCCAGATCTGGCGCGCGTCCTGGGTCCCGCCGTGGAGCAGGATCACGATGGGGAAGGGGCCGGTGCCGGCGATCGGCTGGACCAGATAGTCGCGCACGCCGTCCACCGTCGTCATCTTCCGGACGGTGGCGGTGGCGGCATTGCCCTTGTCGGGGAAGGCGGCCTTCGCCGCGGCCGGCAGCATCAGGAATACCAGGACCAGAAGCCAGGACCGTGCCGCCGCCATTGCCGCCTCCGTCACCTCGGCGGCGGATGGGTCAGGCCGCCAAAGCCTCCTCCGCCGCCAGAAAGTCATAGCCGAGATCGCGCGCCACTGCCGCATAGGTGACCCGGCCCCGACACACGTTCAACCCGCGGCGCAGGTGCACATCGTCCAGCAGGGCCTGCCGGTAGCCCTTGTCGGCGATGGCGAGTCCGAACGGCAGGGTGGCATTGTTCAGGGCATAGGTCGAGGTGCGCGGCACGGCACCCGGCATGTTGGCGACACAGTAATGGACGACACCGTCGACCACATAGGTCGGCTCGGCATGGGTGGTCGCATGGGAGGTTTCGAAGCAGCCGCCCTGGTCGATCGCCACGTCGACGAGCACGGAACCAGGCTTCATCGCCTTGACATGGGCGGCCGTCACCAGCTTGGGCGCCGACGCCCCCGGCACCAGCACGGCGCCGATCACGAGATCCGACGCCGGCACCAGCCGGTCGAAGGCCGCACGGGTCGAATATTGAGTGCCCAGCGCCGGGCCGAAGCGCTTGGCCAGGCGGTCGAGGGCAGTGAGCGAGCGGTCGATCACGGTGACGTCGGCGCCCATGCCGAGGGCCACCTCGATCGCATTCTCGCCCACGACGCCGCCGCCGACCACCAGCACCTTGGCCGGCGCCACGCCCGGAACACCGCCGATCAATATGCCGCTGCCGCCATGCTCGCGTTCGAGTGCGCTGGCACCGGCCTGGACCGAGAGCTTGCCGGCGACCTGCGACATCGGGGCGAGCAGGGGCAGGCCACCCGCGGCATCGGTCACCGTCTCATAGGCGATGCAGACGGCGCCCGACTTCACCAGGTCGCGGGTCTGTTCCGGATCGGGCGCCAGGTGCAGATAGGTGAAGAGGATCTGGCCGGGGCGCAGCATGGCGCGCTCGCCCGCCTGGGGCTCCTTCACTTTGACGATCATCTCGGCTGTCGCGAAGATTTCGGCCGGGGCCGCGGCGATCGCTGCCCCGGCGGCGCGATAGTCGTCGTCGCTGGCGCCGATGCCGGCACCCGCCCCGGTCTCGACCGTGACCTGATGGCCGTGGGCGACGAATTCCTGGACGTTGCCCGGCACCAAGCCGACGCGGAATTCGTTGTTCTTGATTTCCTTGGGCACACCGATGCGCATGGCTGGCACTCCGCGCGGGATTTCGATCGCCGGAATCCTACCCCCGTCGGGGCGCAAAGTGCATGCAAAGCTGGACGGCGGCAGGGGCTGAGGCGCAAACTTTGCGCACCGTAACGCCCTTTAGCGACGGATCTTTGTGCATGGATGGCCTGGACCGCATGGATCTGGCGATCGTCGAGGCGCTCCGCCGTGACGGCCGCATCACCGCGACTGATCTCGGTGCTCGGGTCGGCTTGTCGCCATCCGCCTGCTCCAGGCGGGTGCGCCGGCTGGAGGAGGAAGGGGTGCTGCTCGGCTACGGCGCGGCGGTGAATGAGGCGGCGCTGGGGCGCGGCCTGTCGGCGATCCTGTTCATCTCGCTCTTGTCGCAGACCGAGGAACATCTCTCCGCTTTCGAGCGGGCAGTGCGCCAATGTCCCAATGTCGTCGAAGGCTATCTGCTCTCGGGCCAGTTCGACTATGCGCTCCGTGTCGTTGCCCGCGACGTCGCCGATTACGAGCGGATCCACAAGGAACAGCTCTCCCGCCTGCCCGGGGTCTCGCGCATCCAGTCCAATTTCGTGCTGCGCAAGGTGGCGGGATAGGCGCCGGAGCCGCGGCCCCGGCGCCGAAATCTCACTTCAGGCTCAGGATATAGTCGATCAGGGCCTCGGCCTCTTCGTCGGTGACGGGCTGGCGGGCGCCTTCCGGTGGCATGTCGTGGGTGCCCCAGTGGTAGGCCACCGGGTCGCGGGTGCCGGTGTGGACGATGGGCACCAGCATCAGCTTGGCGTTCTTCAGGCCGCCGAAGCGCCGGCCGATGTCGCGGAACGAGGGGGCGATGGTGTCCTTCGTCACGTCGTGACAGACAAAGCAGCCCTTGGCGCGGGCCAGGTCCTCGCCGGCGTCGGCGCGGGCCTGGCCGCCGGCCGCCAGCGCCACGACGAGACCGGCCGCGGCGGCGGCCAGGGTCCGAACAGTCTTGGAGGGGGCGATCATTGCGCTGCTGCGCTGCAGCGACGGGTGTGCGGACATGTTGAGTCCTCTTGTTATGGGTCCGGTGCCCAAAGGTCGATTCGCCGGGCACCGGAAAAACTATCACGACCAGCCGCCGGTGGTCGCGCCCTCTGCGCGGGTCAATAGAAGCGGTCGCGCTGCCACGCGGCTGCCGTGCGCACGATCGTTTCCATATCGCTGTATCGGGGTTCCCAGTCGAGGACGCGGCGGATGCGGGCCGCATCGGCCACCAGCACGGGCGGATCGCCGGCCCGGCGCGGTCCGATCGAATGGGGCACCTTCTTGCCCAGCGCCGCCTCGGCAGCCCGGATCACGCCCGCCACCGTGGCGCCCTGGCCGGTGCCGACGTTCAGCGTCTCGCAGCCGCCACCGGCCAGCATCCGGCCGAGTGCCACGACATGGGCGGCGGCCAGGTCGACGACATGGATATAGTCGCGCATCGCGGTGCCGTCGGCGGTCGGATAGTCGTCGCCGAACACGGTGAGCGGCTTGCCGGTGCCCAGCACCGCCTTGCACAGGTTGGGGATCAGATGGGTCTCGGGCTCGTGGCTCTCGCCCACGTCGCCGTCGAGGTCGGCACCGGCGGCATTGAAATAGCGGAGCACGGTGTAGACCAGGTCATGGGCCTGGGCCATCCAATAGAGCGCCTGCTCGAAGGCGAGCTTGCTGGCGCCGTAGGGATTGATCGGCCGGGTCGGGTGATCCTCGGCGATCAGCTCGGTCTCCGGATTGCCATAGACCGCGGCGGTCGAGGAGAAAATCAGGGCCTTCACGCCGGAATCGACCAGCGCCTTGGCGAAGAGCACCGCGGCGCCGACGTTGTTGTCGTAATATTTGGCCGGGTTGGTCACGCTCTCGCCGACCAGGCTGCAGGCGGCGAAATGCATGGCGGCGACCACCTCGTGCTCGCGCACGATCTTGGCGACCAGGTCGACATCGCGGAGGTCGCCCTCGATCAGCGGCCCCCATTTCACCGCCTTGGCATAACCGGTCGAGAGATTGTCCAGCGTGACCGGCAGATAGCCGGCTTGCGACAGCGCCTTGCAGGTCTGTGAGCCGATGTAGCCGGCGCCGCCCGCGACGAGAATGGCCTTCATGAAATGTCCCTATGCCCTTGAAGATCGGGCCTGAAATACAGGCGCCGCATCCTCGGGTCTTTTCAGGGCATGTTCAAGACAGCAGGCGGCACCTCAATGGCCGTGGCCGCGGGCAGGGCCGTGCGACTTGGCCGGCGGCGGGCCGCGGCGCAGACGGGACGGGCCGCCCGGATGGGGGCCGCCATGGGCCTGGGGACCCTGGCCGCGGTGCGGCCGCTTGGGCGGGCGCGGCTGATCGTCGCCACCCGGGCTGGCCGGCTCGATCCTGATCTTGGGATCGCGCGCCTTACGCACCGACTCGGCGAAGCCTTCGGCCATTTCGGGCGCGATCTCGAAGCGGGTATCGCGGTCGAAGATGCGGATCGAGCCGATGTCCTGCTTGGTCACCCCGCCCAGGCGGCAGATGATCGGCAGCAGCCAGCGCGGATCGGCATTGTTGCGCCGGCCGACATTCATCGAGAACCAGACACCGCCACCCGTACCATCGGGCGCCGGGGTCAGGCGCGGGCCACGGGGCGGCGGCGGCGCGTCGTCGCTCAGCTCTTCCGGCGCCGGCAGGTCGCGGCGGCGCAGGCGGAGCAGGGCGGCAGCCAGTTTCTCCGGCCCGAAGCGGTCGAGCAGGGCACGGGCCAGGACCAGATCGTCCTCGCTCGGCTCCTCCGCCAGCAGGGGATCGGCCAGCAGGCGTTCCTGGTCCAGCTCGTGGACTTCCTCGGCCGTGGGGGCCCCCGACCAGGTGACCTTCAACCGGCTGCCGAACAGCAGTTGCTCGGCCCGGCGACGGCGGTGATGGGGCACGATCAGCACGCAGGTGCCCTTGCGCCCAGCGCGGCCGGTGCGGCCGCTCCGGTGCAACAGGGTCTCGCGGCTGTTGGGCAGTTCGGCGTGGATCACCAGGGCGAGGTCGGGCACGTCGATG
>JAYSCC010000157.1:0-6932 GCA_041915065.1 Zavarzinia sp. | reverse complement strand
GGATAGGTGCCTTCCTGTTCCAGCGGGTTCTGGGTCGCCAGAACATGGAACGGGCGGGGCAGGGGATGGCGCTGGCCGGCGATCGAAACCTCGCCCTCCTGCATCGCCTGGAGCAGGGCGGATTGGGTACGCGGGCTGGCGCGGTTGATTTCGTCCGCCATCAGGAGCTGGCAGAACACGGGGCCTTTGACGAAGCGGAAGCTCCGCTTGCCGCTCTCGTCCTCGTCCAGCACTTCGGAGCCGACGATGTCGGCCGGCATCAGGTCCGGCGTGAACTGGACGCGCCGCTCGTCGAGGCCGAGCACGGTGCCGAGCGTCTCCACCAGACGGGTCTTGGCGAGGCCCGGCACGCCCACGAGAAGGCCATGGCCGCCGGCCAGCAGGGTGACCAGCGATTGCTCGATCACCACCTCCTGGCCGAAGACGACCTCGCCGATGGCCGCCTTCAGGCTGCCCAGGCGCGCCCCAAGCCGGTCGATTTCCTGTACCAGGCCGTCCTGGCTGTCGCTGACGTTCGCCATCTCGCCCACTATTATTGAGTCCGAACGGAATCGAGGCTAACCCGAAAAAGTGCGGCAGGACCACCGCACTCTTTTCGAGCGGATGGAACGAGATGGCAGAGAGCGAGACGCGGAAACCGGGGCCGGATGCCCAGGGCTTGGCGGCGGCGGCCAAGGCGGCCGGCGGCGCTCGTGGGCTGCCGCCGATCCACCTGTGGAATCCGCCCTTCTGCGGCGATATGGACATGGAGATCCGGCGCGACGGCAGTTGGCACTATATGAAGTCGCCGATCGGCCGCGCCGCCCTGGTGCGCCTGTTCTCGACCATCCTCCGGCGCGAGGACGACGATCACTATTACCTGGTGACGCCGGTCGAAAAGGTCCGGATTCGCGTCGTCGATGCGCCTTTCCTGGTGGTCGGGGCCGAGATCGAGGGCGAGGGGCGGGAGCGGGTGAGTCGCTTCCGCACCAATGTCGAGGACGAATTCACCCTGGACGAGGCGCATCCCCTGCGTGTCTCGATCGATCCCACGACGGGCGAACCCTCGCCTTATGTCCTGGTGCGCGGCCGGCTCGAAGCCTTGATCGGCCGCGCGGTCTTCTACGACCTGGTCGAAGCGGCGGAGGAACGGGTGGGGGCGGACGGCGTCGCCGAACTCGGCCTCTGGTCCGCCGGGCGTTTCTGGTCGCTCGGCCGGCTCGACGGCAAGGCGGGGGAGGACGCGGCGTGACGAGGGCCGACATCGCGGCCAGGCTGCGCCACACGCTGGACCGGGACGAGCGGGTGCTGTCCGCCCTCCGTCCGACGATCTCGGACTACGACCTCAATCCGGGCCTTCGCGACTTGGTGCCGGGGCAGCGCGAACTCCGCCCCGCCGCCGTGCTGGTGCCCCTGGTCGAGCACGATAAGGGCCTCACCGTGCTGCTGACCAGGCGGACCGACCACCTGAAGAACCACGCCGGCCAGATCAGTTTCCCGGGCGGGCGCATGGAGCCGGGCGACCGCGACCCGGTCGACGCGGCGCTGCGGGAGGCGCGGGAAGAGATCGGCCTCGACAGCGGCCTCGTCACCGTGGCCGGCTTCCTCGACGCCTATGAGACGGTGACCGGCTTCCACGTCACACCGGTGGTCGGCTTCATCCGGCCCGGCTTTACCGTGACGCCCGATCCGGCCGAAGTGGCCGACGTCTTCGAGGTGCCGCTCGACTTCCTGATCGACCCGGCCAATCGCCAGCGTCACAGCCGCGACTATGCCGGCGTCACGCGCTATTATTACGCCATGCCCTTCGGCGACCGTTACATCTGGGGGGCGACTGCCGGCATGCTGGTCAATCTGGCCATGCGCCTCGGCCGGGAGTGACCATGGGTCGGATCGTTCTTCTCTATGCCGCGGCCATCGTGCTGCCCTTCGCCGCCTATCTGTTCTGGCTCCGCTTCGAAGCCTGGCGCGAACGGCTGCCGGCGGCGTCGCGGCCGCTGCCCTGGGTGCCGCTGCTGGCGGTCGGCCTTCTGCTTGTCATCGTGGTGACCTTGGGCGAAGCCTTCCTGGGCGGCGATACGGCGGGCGGCACCTATGTCCCCGCCCGGGTCGAGGACGGCAAGCTGATCCCCGGCCATATCGAGGCAGCACCGAAATGAGCGGGCTGCCGGATGTTCTGCCGGCGGGTGGGTTCCGGGACTGGCCTTCGGTGACCATGGTGGTGGCGGCGCTGACGGCGCAGGGCACGGCCGTCCGCTTCGTCGGCGGCTGCGTGCGCGACGCCCTGCTGGGCCACGAACCGAACGACATCGACATCGCAACCCCGGACCAGCCCCAAGTGGTGATGGCGCTCGCCCGCGAGGCCGGGCTCCGCGTCGTGCCGACGGGGATCGACCACGGTACGGTCACCGTGATCGCCGACCATCAGCCGGTCGAAGTGACCACGCTCCGCCACGACGTCGAGACCGACGGCCGCCGTGCCGTCGTGGCCTTCACCGACGACTGGGCGGCCGATGCGCTGCGCCGCGACTTCACCATCAACGCCCTCTATGCCGATCCGGACGGGCGGCTGCATGATCCCGTCGGCGGTCTCGCCGATCTCGCGGCCCGCCATGTCCGCTTCATCGGCCGCGCCGCGGACCGGCTGGCGGAAGATTACCTCCGCGCGCTTCGCTTCTTCCGTTTCCATGCTCGCTTCGCCGAAGGCCCGCCGGACGGGGAGGCGCTGGCCGCGATCGCCGATTGCCGCCAGGCGCTGACCCGCCTCTCGGCCGAGCGGATCGCCTCGGAAGTCCTGAAGATCCTGGCCCTGCCGCGAGCACTCGAAGCCGTCGGCCTGATGCGGGACTGCGGTGTGCTCGCCGTCATCCTGCCGGAAGCGGCGGATTTCGCCCGCCTGGAACGCCATGCCGAAGGGGCGGACGCGCTGCTCCGCCTCGCCGCCCTGCTGCCGGATGAACCCGAGGTCGGCAAGGCGCTGGCCAATCGCCTCCGGCTGTCGAAGGCCCAGGGCGCTCGGCTGGCCGGTGCCTTGACCCCGCTGTCGATCGCGGGAGGCGATGCTTGCCTCCGACGGTTGATCCATGTCGCCGGGCGCCAGGCGGTAGCCGACCGCGCCGTGTTGCAGGAACGGGACACACTCTCGGCCCGGATCGCGGCCCTCGACGTGCCGGAATTTCCCTTGCGCGGCGCCGATCTTCTGGCCGCCGGGGTGCCGGGCGACCCTGCTGTGGGCCGGCTGCTCGCCGAACTCGAAGACTGGTGGCTGGACGCCGGCCTGTTGCCCGACCGCGAAGCCTGCCTCGCCGAGATGCACCGCCGCCTGAAAGCCTGAGACCGAGGCCCGAGACCTGCAATCGGCTCATGGCTTTTCCCCGGCCCTGCGGTGGCAGGGGACGGCTGCCGCCGTTATGGTGGGCGACTTTCTATTTCACGGGTTTCGTCATGCATTTCTCGTCACGGGTCGGACGTCTGGGCGGCAAGGGATCGACCGCCTGGGAAATTCACTTCCGCGGGGTCGAAGCCCAGCGCCGCGGCGAAGAGGTGATTCTGCTCAGCGTCGGCGACCCTGATTTCGATTCGGCCCCCAATATCAATGCCGCCCTGAAGGCCTCGCTCGATGCCGGCGACACCCATTACGGCGACATCCCGGGTGATCCACGGCTCCGCCAAGCGATCGCGAAATATCACACCCGCCTGACCGGGCAGGAAGTGACTTACGAGAATGTCGTGGTCATGGCCGGCGCCCAGTCCGCCATGTTCGCGGCCGCCCAGGTCCTGCTGGGCGAAGGCGATGCGGTGGTCGTGCCGTCGCCCCGCTATGTCACCTATGAGGCGCTGATCGGTGCGGCCGGCGGTTCGATCGTCGACGTGCCGCTGCTGCCGGAACGCGGCTTCCACCTCGATCCGGCCGATCTCGAACGCGCCGCCTCGGCACCCAACGTGCGCGGCATCATGCTGACCACGCCGAACAACCCGACCGGTGCCGTGATGACGCGGGAAGAGATCGAGGCGGTGGCCGATGTCGCACGGCGCCGCGACCTCTGGGTCCTGACCGACGAAGTCTATGCCAGCCTGGCGCACGAACGGCCCCATGTCTCGCCCGCCAGCCTGCCTGGCATGGCGGAGCGTGCCATCACCGTGTGTAGCCTGTCGAAATCCCACGCCATGACCGGCTTCCGCATCGGCTGGGCGGTCGGGCCGAAGGATTTCGTCGCCCATTACTGCCGCCTCGTCCTGTGCATGATCTATTCGTGCCCGCCCTTCATCCAGGCCGCCGCGATCGAGGCGATCGAGGGCGACCAGGCGCCCCAGGCCAAGATGCGCGAAGCCTACAAGGCGCGCGGCCGCCTGGTCTTCGACCGCATCGGCCAAAGCCCGCATCTGACCTGCACCCGGCCGGAAGGCGGCATGTTCGTCATGATCGACGTGCGTCGCACCGGCCTCAGCGCCCAGGACTTCGCCGAAGGTCTGTTCCGGGAGGAGAAGGTCACCACCCTGGTGGGCGACGCCTTCGGGCCGGAAGCGGCGGGCCACCTTCGCCTTTCCATGACCTACGACCTGCCGGTCATGGAGGAAGCCTGCCGCCGCATCCTCCGCTTCGCCGAACGCCACGCGGCGTGACCGATCCGGCATTGCTCCAGCAATCGTTCAGGTCGAAGACCGGGGTCCCGGTCATGCCGTAACCATCGAGGGCAGGCTGACCGGCGGTCAATCGCCGTCGTCGAGGCCGGCATCGGCTGATCGGAAAACGGGGGAGAAGGGCCTTGATCCGGCCGCGGCCGCTTGCATATGCTCTAAGCAAAACGGAAACAAGCTTTCATGGGCCGGACAAGCACCATCCTGATCGTCGCCGGTGATCCGGACGAGTGGAAAGCGGCGGCCGACCTGCTGGAGGCAGGCCTCGGCTACCGGGTGCTCGTAGTGCCCGGACCGGACGAGGCAGCGGCGGCGGTCAATGATGCCCATGTCGATCTCGTGGTCGCCGACATCACGGCGATCGGCCGGGCCACCGCCGCGGGCCGGCCCGACGGTAGCACCCTGCTGGCGGATCTGCGCATCGGCCATCCGGAGATCATCCGCAT
Organism: Zavarzinia sp.; assembly: GCA_041915065.1. GTDB lineage: Bacteria > Pseudomonadota > Alphaproteobacteria > Zavarziniales > Zavarziniaceae > Zavarzinia. The sequence continues at coordinate 1,869 of JAYSCC010000157.1, read as the reverse complement.
ATTGGTCCTGCCGGAAGGCGTATCGGGCAGCGCAGAGTTGATTGCGCGGACCGCCGTCTATCAATTCCTGCGCCGGCCGATCGATGCCGAACAGCTCGCCCTCGTGGTCAAGCGCGGGCTGGAGACGCGGGAGTTGGCGCGCCGCCACCGCATCCTGTCGCGCGAGTTCAAGGTGGGGGACGACGCCGGCTTGTTCCATCTCGCCCCGACCAGCCTGCGGGGCGAGAGCCAACGCTTCGAGAAACTGGTCTATGTCAGCGAGGCCATGGCCTCTCTCTGTGACTTGGCTCGCCAGGCGGCGCCGACCGACCTGCCGATCCTGATCCAGGGCGACACCGGCACGGGCAAGGAATTGCTCGCCCGCGCCATCCATTATAATTCGAGCCGGCGTCAGAGCCCGCTGCTGGTTCAGAACTGCGGCGGCATGTCGGACGAGCTGCTGCATTCCGAACTCTTCGGCCACAAGCGGGGCTCTTTCACCGGGGCGATCGCCGACCGCCTGGGCCTGTTCCGCGCGGCCGACGGCGGCACCGTCTTCCTCGACGAGATTTCCGAAATCTCGCCCGCCTTCCAGGTCAGCCTGCTGCGCTTCCTGCAAGAAGGCGAGGTGAAGCCGCTCGGGGCCGACAAGGCGGTCCATTGTAACGTCCGCATCATCGCCGCCTCGAACCGGCGCCTGTCGGCCATGGTGGCGCGGCACGAATTCCGCCAGGACCTCTATTTCCGCCTGAAGGGCTTCGAGGTCGAAGTGCCGGCGCTGCGCGACCGGCCGGACGACATTCCGGTGCTGGCCGAATTCTTCGCCGCCAAACACGCAGACGCCATGGGCCGCCGCATCCTCGGCATCTCGGCGAGCCTGATCGAGAAGCTGCGCCACTATGATTTCCCGGGCAATGTGCGCGAACTCGAGAACGAGATCCGCCGTCTGGTGGCGCTCGCGCGCGACGCTGAATATCTGACCACCCGGCACCTCTCGCCGGCGATCGCGGAAACCCTGCCCAAGGCGCCGCGGACCGGCACCAGCTTCGTGCCAGAGGGCAGCACCCTGAAGGACAAGGTCGAATCCCTGGAGCGCCAGGCGGTCCAGGAGGCGCTCGGCCGGCTGCGTTGGAACCAGAAGCGCGCGGCCGAGGAACTGGGCCTGTCGCGCGTCGGCCTCGCCAACAAGATCAAGCGCTACGGCCTGACCGAATAGGCCGGCGATCGCAAATTGGGGGCGGCAGGGGGCCGGGCCTCGACTATACTGGCCCTGTCTTCCAACAGGGCGAGGTCGCCATGGCCAGTGACCGGGACGATATCCTGCGTTTTCCCCTGAGCCGCGTCCGCCCCGCCGCGCGGGGTTTCAAGGAACTCGGCCTCGGCCTCATGGCACGCCAGCTCGGCACCCCGGTCGAGCAATGCACCGGCCATTGGTGCAGCCGATGCCAGGGCATCTGGTACGGCTATCTGCTCGAAGTCGCTTGCCCGGCTTGCGGCAACCGCCACGGTTGAATCGATGGGTCGAGATAAGCAAGTTTTCACTGCAAAGTAAGTTTGCGCCCTAGAATCACTCTCGTTTTGCACTGCGGTCGTGGAGCGCGGCGGAAACGGGCGATTTGATTCGCCGATCGCCGCATTGCCGCAATGGCATGCGACTTGCTGTCACACCTCCCGGGAGCGGAGTGACAACGCTTCGGCAATGACGGGAGGACGCGATGGCCAATCTTCTTTGGCTCCAGGGCGGTGCTTGTTCCGGCAATACGATGTCGTTCCTCAATGCGGAGGAACCGAGTGCCTGCGACTTGGTGACCGATTTCGGCATCAACGTGTTGTGGCACCCCTCGCTCGGCATGGAGCTGGGCGAGAATCTCCAGCGCATGTTGAAGGCGC
>JAYSCC010000156.1:0-6961 GCA_041915065.1 Zavarzinia sp. | reverse complement strand
CCGGGGCCGAATTCGTCCGCGCTGAAGTGGAGGCGGGACGGGCACGCCGGATCGCCCTGGTGGGCGCCACCGCGGCCGATGCCCGCCAGGTGATGATCGAGGGCGAATCCGGCCTCCTCGCCGTCTCGCCGCCCTGGATGAAGCCCCTGTGGGAGCCGTCCAAACGCCTGCTGACCTGGCCCAACGGCGCGGTCGCCACCGCCTTCTCAGCCGAGCGGCCGGGCCAGTTGCGCGGGCCGCAGCACGACCTCGCCTGGGCCGACGAATTGTGCAAATGGCGCGATGCCGATGCCTGGGACCAGCTCTTACTGGGCCTCCGGCTCGGCGCGGCGCCGCGCTTCCTGGCCACCACGACGCCGAAGCCGAGCGGGCTGATCAAGGGGCTGCTGACCGACCCCGGGGTTCGGGTCACGCGCGGCTCGACCTTCGACAATTGGGCTCATCTGGCGCCCAGCTTCCTGGCCGAAGTGGTGCGGCGCTATCAGGGCACCCGCCTGGGCCGGCAGGAGCTTCATGCCGAACTGGTCGAGGATGTGGCGGGCGCGCTCTGGACCCGGGGCCTGCTCGATGCCCGGCGGGCGCCGCCGGCGGACGACTATGTCCGCGTCGTCGTCGGCGTCGACCCGGCCGTGGGTGCTGCAGGCGAGGACGAGGGGGCGGAGACCGGGATCGTGGTCGCGGCCCGGCGGCGGGATGGTACGGCTCTGGTGCTGGCCGACCTCTCCGGCCGGCTGGCGCCGACCACCTGGGCGCGGCGCGCGATCGAAGGCTTCCGCCGCCACCAGGCGGACCGGCTGGTGGCCGAAGTCAATCAGGGCGGCGATCTGGTCGAGAGCCTGGTGCGGACGCTCGATCCCGCCGTGCCCTTCAAGGCGGTGCGCGCCGCCCGCGGCAAGGCGGTGCGGGCGGAGCCGATCGCCGCCCTCTACGAACAGGGCCGGGTCTTTCACGTCGCCGGGCTGGAGACGCTGGAAGACCAGATGTGCCGCTTCACGGCGACCGGCCCGGAGGGGCCGTGCGATAGGGTCGATGCCCTGGTCTGGGCCTTGACCGACCTCATGACCGGGCCGGACGCGCCCGCGCCACGCCTGCGGAGATTGTAAGCCATGACGGAACGAAAGAACGGGCCGGCGCTTGCGCCGGGCCTGATCGCGCGCCTGCGCCGCCTGGTCCGGCCCGCGGAGGTCTCGGTGCCGGAGACCCGGGCGGCGGGGCCGCTCGGCCGCGCCCTGATGGCCTGGTCGCCGCCCCAGGGGGCGCGCTGGACCGCCCGGCGTTACGCCACCCTGGCCGACGAGGGTTACGTGCGGAATGTCGTGGTGCACCGGGCGGTGGCGCTGGTTTCGCGCAGCGTCGCCGCGATCCCCTGGATCGCCCGCGACGGCGAGGGGCGGGAAATTTCGGTGCCCGCCTTCGAGGCCCTAATGGCGAGGCCCAATCCGCGCGACGAGGGTGCAGCCTTCCGCGAAGCCCTGGCGGCGCAACTGCTGATCGCCGGCAATGCCTATGTCGAGGCGGTGGGGCCGATCGGCCGGCCGCGCGAATTGCATCTGCTGCGGCCCGACCGGGTCACGGTGCAGGCGGGGCCGGGCGGTGTCCCCGCCGGTTACGAGCACCGCGAGGGCGAGCAGGTCCGGCAGATCCCGGTCGATCCGCTGACCGGGCGCTCCGCCATCCTGCACCTGAAGACCTTCCATCCGCTGGACGATTGGCACGGGCTCTCCTCGCTCGAGGCGGCGGCCCAGGCGATCGACCAGCACAATGCTGCCGGCGCCTGGAATAAGGCCCTGCTCGACAATGCGGCCAGGCCCTCCGGCGCCCTGGTCTATCAGCCGAAGGACGGGCCGGCGGCGTTGGCGGACGACCAGTTCGAGCGCCTGAAGAGCGAAATCGCCGAACAATTCGAGGGCGCCCGCAATGCCGGCCGTCCTCTGTTGCTGGACGGCGGGCTCGACTGGAAGCCCTTGAGCCTCAGCCCGGCCGACATGGATTGGATCGCCGGGCGCAACGCGGCGGCGCGCGAAATCGCGCTCGCCTTCGGGGTGCCGCCCCAACTGGTCGGCGTGCCCGACGCCCAGACCTATGCCAATTACGCCGAGGCCCGCCTCGCCCTCTACGAGGACACGGTGGTGCCGCAGGCCCAGGCGATCGCGCGGGCCTTCGCCCGGGCTTACGGCCCCGGTTTCGGTATCGCCGGCCTGGAACCCGACCTCGACGAAGTGCCGGCGCTGGAGCCCCGGCGCGCCGAACGCTGGGCCAAGGTCGCTTCCGCCCAGGATCTGACCCGGAACGAGCGGCGTGCCGCCCTCGGTTACGGCCCCCTGCCCGAGGAGAATTGACCATGAGTTGCTACGAGGTGACGCGGCCCTTTCCCTGGTCGCTGAAACGGCTGGCGCCGGACGGCAGTTTCGCCGGCTATGCCAGCCGCTTCGGCGTGACCGACGCCCAGGGCGACCGGGTGCTGCCCGGCGCCTTCCAGGCCAGCCTGAAGCGCTGGGCCGGGCTCGGCCATTGGCCGCCATTGCTGTGGCAGCACGACATGGCGGAACCGATCGGCCGCCTCGACCTCGTCGCCGAGGACGAGCAGGGCCTCCGGGTCGAGGGCCGCCTGTCGCTGGAGACGGCGCGGGGGCGCGATGCCGTCGCCCTGCTCCGCCTCGGTGCGCTGGACGGGCTGTCGATCGGCTATTCGACCGTCGCCGCCGGCATCGCCGGGGACGGTGCCCGCCTGCTCAAGACGGTCGAGCTTCATGAAATCTCCCTCGTCACCCTGCCGGCCAACGAGGCGGCCAGGGTCGACTGGGTGAAATCCGCCGGTCCGGCGGCCGCGGCCAGCGCCGACAGCATCCTGGCCAACCTCCGCCGCGCCGCGGCGGCTCTTCGTATCTGAAAGGAACCATGATGACCGAACTTTCGACCGTGCATGCCGCGACCGACGAGCTGGCACGGACTTTCGCCGCCTTCCGGGCGGAGAACGACCGCCGCCTGGCCGAGATCGAGACCAAGGGCCGCGCCGACCTCCTGACCACCGACAAGGTCGAGCGCCTGAACGCCGAAGTGGGCCGCCTGACCGATACGGTCGCCGCCCTGGAGACCGCCTTTGCCCGCCCCGGCCAAGTCCGCGCGAAGGCCCGCGGTGCCGCTGTGGAGGCTCATGCCGCCGCCTTCTCCCTGTTCCTGCGCAAGGGCATCGACCACGAGTTGCCGGGCCTCGAGCGGAAGGCGATGAGCGTGATCAGCGATCCCGACGGCGGCTATCTGGTCGCCGCCGAAATGGCCGACCGCATCGTCACCCGCCTGCAGGAGGGAAGCCCGATCCGTCCGATCACCTCGGTCATGACCATCACCGCCGATGCCGTCGAAGGCATGCTCGACCTCGGCGAGGCGGCGGCCGGCTGGGCCGGCGAGATCGAGACCCGGAGCGAGACGGCGACGCCGCCGGTCGCGCTCTGGCGCATTCCGGTGCACGAGCTCTATGCGGAACCCCGGGTGTCGCAGAAGCTGCTCGACGACGCCAGCTTCGACGTCGAAGCCTATCTCGCCCAGAAGGTCGCGGAGAAGATGGGGCGGGCCGAGAATGCCGCCTTCGTCGCCGGCAGCGGGGTGGGCCAGCCGCGCGGCTTCACCACCTATGCGACCGCGGCGACGGCGGATTCGGCCCGCGCCTGGGGCACGCTCCAGCATGTCGCGACCGGGGTGAACGGCGGCTTCGCGGCCAGTGCCCCGGCCGACGACCTGATCGAGCTGACCTATGCCCTGAAGGCCGGCTATCGCAGCGGCGCCAGCTTCGTGATGGCGCGGGCGACCGCGGCCGAAGTGCGCAAGCTGAAGGACGAGACCAGCGGCCAGTATCTGTGGCAGCCCGGGCTCGCCGCCGGCCAGCCGGCCAGCCTGCTCGGCTATCCGGTGATCGAGGCGGAGGACATGCCGGCGCTCGGCAACAGCTCGCTCTCGATCGCCTTCGGCAATTTCCGCGAAGGCTACGCCATCGTCGACCGCCAGGGCATCCGCACGCTGCGCGATCCCTATACCGCCAAGCCGCAGGTGAAATTCTACACGACCAAGCGCGTCGGCGGCGACGTGCTCGATTTCGACGCCATCAAGCTGATGAAATTCGGCGCCTGAAGGAGAACAAAACATGACCATTCGCGATTTCTCCGGCCAAATCGCCGCCGCCCACAGCCTGGCCCCGGCGGTGCGCACCGCCAGTGCCACCGGCACCGCCGTGGACCTTCGGGGTTACGACGGTGCCACCGTGCTGTTCCACTTCGGCGCCTATAGCGACGGCAGCCATACGCCGGAGCTCGAAGCCTCGGCCGACGGTGCCTCCTATAGCGCGGTGCCGGCGAGCCAGCTCAGCACCGCCTTCGCCGCGGTTGCCGCCGCGGGCGGGGCCAATAGCGTGCAGGCGGTCGGCTACCGCGGGCCGGGGCGCTATCTCCGCGCCGTGCTGACCGTCGCCGGGGCGACCAGCGGGGCCGCCAGCGCCGCCCAGATCCTGCGCGGTGACGGCGCCCGCCAGGGGGTGTGACATGGCAGGTCTGGAGCGCACCACCGGGCCGGCGGTCGAGCCGCTTTCCCTCGCCGAGGCGAAGCTCCATCTCCGCCTCGACGGGGTGGAGGAGGACGACCTCGTGGCGGCGCTGATCCGCGCCGCGCGCGAGGCGGCGGAGAGTTTCACCGGCCGCGCCCTGATCGCCCAGGGCTTCCGCCTGTGGCTCGACCGCTGGCCCGCCGGGCGGCGCGCCCTGGACCTGCCCCGGCCGCCGCTGCTCGCGGTCGACGGCGTTTCCAGCTTCGACGAGGACGACCAGGAGACGGCGCTCGATCCCGCCCTCTGGCTCGCCGACCGCGTGGCGACGCCGGGCCGCCTGGTGCTGCGGGCGGGCGCTTCGGCGCCCCTCGCGGGGCGGGCGGCCAATGCCATCGCCGTCGATTACCGGGTCGGTTACGGCAGCGATCCGGAGGATGTCCCGGCGCCGATCCGGCGCGGCATGGCGGTCCTGGTCGGCACATTGTTCGAGAGCCGGGAAATCGGCGGGCCGGCCAGCCTGCAGCTCGGCGTGCAGGCGCTGTGGGCGCCCTACCGCGTGGTGCGGCTGTGATCGGGAACCTGCGCGAGCGGGTGACCTTCCAGCGCCCGGAGATCGGCGACGACGGGGCGGGCGGCGGGGCGCTTTCCTGGGCCGATGTCGCTACCGTCTGGGCCGCGGTCGAAGCCACCACCGGCAGCGAGCCGGTGGCGGCCGACGCGCGCCAGGCCCAGGTGACCTGGCGCATCACGATCCGCGCCGGGACCGAGCTTTCGACCGACTGGCGGCTGCTCTGGCGCGGCATGGCCCTCGACATCCTGGCCGTGCTGCCGGCGCCCCGGCGCGACCTGGTCACATTGCTCGCGCGCAGTGGGGCCGGGCAATGAGCCGGCCGGGTTTTGCCGCCATGAGGGCCGCGATCGAGGCGGCGGCCGGGGGCGCGGTCGCGCGGGCCGCGGAGCGCCTGGCGGCACGGATCGCGGAGCAGGGTCTCGCCGTCACGGTCGAGGCAGCGGGAAACGTGGCCAAGGTCTCCGTCACGGGGGCCGCGCGGCGTGAATACGGCAGTTTGAGCGTTCCGGCGGCGCCCGTGGTGGGGCCGGCGGTCGAAGCGATGCGCGGCGATTTCGCCGATCTCGCTGCGGAGAAGCTGAAGGAGGCGATCGATGGTGCCTGATGCCAGCCTCGCCCTGCAGCAGGCGCTGTTCGCCCGGCTCGCCGCCGACAGCGCGCTCACCACCCTGATCGGCCCCCGCCTGCACGACCGAAGGCCCGAGCCGAGCGGTTTTCCCCAGGTCGTGATCGGTGAAGCCGACGTCGCCGACGACAGCAGCGCCACGCGGAATGGCCAACGTCACCTGCTGACCCTGCACGTCTGGTCGCGCTACCGCGGCCGGGCGGAGGCGAAGCAGATCCTGGGCCTGCTCGCCGCCGTCCTGCATCGCCAGCCGCCGGCCCTCGGATCCGGGTTCGCTTGCGTCTCGCTCAGGGTCCAGTCGACCGCCGTGCTCGACGAGGGCGACGGCGTCACCAGCCACGGTGTGCTCCGCCTGCTCGCCGTGACCGAGCCGGCCGACGCGCCATAAACAACGGAGTTTCCCCATGTCCAAGCAACGCGGCGATCTTTTCTTGCTCAAGGTCGACAGCACCGGCTCGGGCGCCTATGTCACGGTCGCGGGCCTGCGCTCGACCGGGATCAAGGCCCGGCTGAAGACGGTCGACGTCACCTCGAAGGATTCGGCCGGCACGCGCGAGCTGCTCGACGGTGCCGGGCTGCAATCCTTCACCTTCACCGGTGCCGGCGTCTTCGACAGCGGCACGGCGCATGACACGGTGCGGAGCCTCTTCCTTGGCCGCACCCGGCGGAACTGGCGGATCGCGCGGGGCGACGGCTCAACGGTGACGGCGCCCTGCCTGGTCACCGCCCTCGACTATGCCGGCGATCACGACGGCGAGGAGACCTTCTCGGTCACCCTCGAATCCGCCGGCACTGTCACCTTCGCGTGAGGCGGCGGCGATGACCGAAGCCCATAACGCAGCCCGCGGCGAAGTTCTGGTCCGCCTCGGCGGGATCGACCGCGTGCTGCGCCCGACGTTCGAGGCCCTGGCCGAGACCGAGGCGATGGCCGGTTGCGGCATCGTCGCCCTGGCCCGGCGCTTCCTCGACGACAGTTACAGCCTGCGCGACGTGGTCGCCGTCCTGCTGCCGGCGCTGAAGGCCGGCGGTTGCGGCGAGGCGGCGGTCGGGGATCTGGTGGTCGAGAGCGGGCTGCTTCGCGTCGCACCGGCCTGCGCCGCCCTGCTGGCGGCGGCCCTGGCGCCGGGCGAGGGGGTGGCCAGCCCTTTGTAATCGGCGGGGTGGCAGAGGCGGCCGGCCTCGCCATGGCCTTGTTCGGCTGGGCGCCGGGCCAAGCCTGGGCCGCCACCCC
>JAYSCC010000155.1:0-6983 GCA_041915065.1 Zavarzinia sp. | reverse complement strand
CCATGGGCGTCAGGTCCTTGCCGAGCCGGTCGGCTTCGGCCTGGGTCACCTTGGCCAGTGCCGGTGTGCAGATGGCAAGCGATGCCAGCAGGCCCGCCAGGGCCAGAGAAGACTTCACCATTCCTCCCCCTCATCGAATTCTTGTCGTGATGTCGGCTTTTTCGCCGCTCCGTTGTGACGCTAGTGGATGGTGTGGCGGCCCCGACTGACCGTTAGGCTGGTTTTTCCGGGGGCCGCCCCTGCTCAAAGGCCGACCGCGCGGGGTCGTACCCGGTCCTCGGCCACCGGCAATGCTTCCGCTGGCAGGGGGGCGAGGCCCAGGATGTCGTCGGCGATCTTCTCGCCGATCATGATGGTCGGCGCATTGGTGTTGCCGCCGACCAAGGTCGGCATGACCGAGGCGTCGACGACGCGGAGCCCGCCGATGCCATGGACGCGGCAGCGCTCGTCCACCACCGCCAGCGGATCCGTGCCCATGCGCGCGGTACCGACCGGGTGATAGATCGTCTCGGCGCGGGAACGGATCCAGCTATCCAGCTCGGCGTCGCTCTCGACCGCGCGGCCAGGCTCGATCTCGGCGCCCAGATAGGGGCGCAGCGCCTCCTGGCGCAGCACGTCGCGCACCATCCGCACGCCGTCCCGCAAGGTGCGGCGGTCGGTCTCGCTCGACAGATAGTTCGGCTGGATCAGGGGTGCTGCGGCCGGATCGGCCGAGCGAAGGGCGATGTGGCCCCGGCTCTCGGGCCGGAGCTGGCACAGATGCACGGTGAAGCCGTGGCCGGGCGACTTGACCCGCCCGTGATCCTGCAACACGGCGGCGACGAAGTGGAGTTGCAGGTCCGGCACCTCCAACCCCGGCCGGGTCTTCAGGAAGGCGCCGGTCTCGACCCCGTTGGAACAGCCCGGGCCACTCTTGAACAGAAGATAGCGAAGCCCGGCCAGCAATTGGGGCACGGGCTTGGTCTGGCTGTGCAGGGTGACCGGCAACAGGCTGCGGGCGATCACCGTGGCATCCAGGTGATCCTGCAGGTTCTGGCCGACGCCGGGCAGGTCGGCCAGCACCTCGATACCGTGGCGGCGCAGGTCCGCGGCCGGACCGACGCCCGAGAGCATCAAGAGTTGGGGCGAATTGATCACGCCGCCGGCCAGGATCACCTCGCGTTTCGCCTTGAAGCTATGCTTCTTGCCGCCGCGCAGGGTCTCGACCCCGACCGCCCGCCTTCCCTCGAACAGGATGCGGGTCGCCAGCGTGTCGACGGTGACGCCAAGGTTGTCGCGGATGAGTGCCGGGCGCAGATAGGCGACCGCGGCGCTGCACCGCCGGGCATCCCGCACGGTCAGCTGGTAGCGGCCGAAGCCTTCCTGCTGGGCGCCGTTGAAATCTGCCGTATGCGGATGACCGGCCTCGACCCCGGCCGCGACGAAGGCGTCGAACAGCGGATTCTGCCCCGGTGCGTCGCTGACGCCGAGCGGCCCCTCGGTGCCGTGGAAGTCGTCCGCCACCGCGGCATTGCCTTCGCTCCGCTTGAAATAGGGCAGCACATCGGAAAAGCCCCAGCCCTTCAGGCCGAGCTGGCGCCAATGGTCGTAATCCCGGGCGTGGCCCCGGATATAGATCATGCCGTTGATCGAGGACGAGCCGCCGAGCACCTTGCCGCGCGGCCAGTAGAGCGAGCGCCCGGCCATATGGGCCTGGGGTTCGGTGTGGTAGTACCAGTTGCCGCGCTTAGCACCGAGCAGCTTGATCACGCCCGCGGGCATGTGGATCAGGGGGTTACGGTCGCGCCCGCCCGCCTCGATCAGCAGGACGCGGTTGGCCGGGTCCGCCGACAGGCGGTTGGCCAGCACGCAGCCGGCGCTGCCGGCGCCGACGATGATATAGTCGAATTCCGCCATGGCGTTCTCCTCCATGAGCGAAGGCCGGCCCCGTCTTCCCGGGCCGGCCTCGCGGTCGTTATCGGTTTTTCAGGCGTCGTAAGGCACGAAATCGGCCTTTGAGCTGCCGCAGGCCGGACACATCCAGTCCTCCGGCAGGTCGGTCAGGCGGGTGCCGGGGGCGATGCCCGCCTCCGGCAGGCCGGCGGCTTCGTCGTAAAGCTCGCCGCACACCCCGCATTGCCAGACCTTGTAGGGTTCCTCCGCCATGGCTGCCTCAGGCTGCCATCTCGAAGGTGATCGGCACGTGCTTCGGCCCGCACACGAGTTCGGACTCGGTCATGCGCCCCTCGCCGCCCATCTCGAGATGCTTGAGACGCGGAATGACCTCTTCCCAGAAGCAGCGCATCTCGAGCCGGGCCAGGTGCTGGCCCAGGCAGATATGGGTGCCGTAGCCGAAGCCGATATGGCGGTTGGGCGAACGATCCGGCTTGAAGGCGAAGGGATCCTCGAAAGCGTCTTCGTCGCGGTTGCCCGAGATATAGGAGAGATAGAGGAGATCGCCCTTCTTGATCTGCCGGCCGCGCAGGACGTAATCCTCCTTGGCCGAGCGGACGAACTGCTGGATCGGCGTCGCCCAGCGGATCGATTCCTCGACAAAGCCGGCGATCAGCTTCGGATTGTCCTTGAGGCGCTGCAACAGACCGGGTTCCTCGGCCAGCTTCCACATCGCCATGCCGGTGGTGGCCGAAGTGGTGTCGTGGCCGGCGGTCGAGGCGATGGCGAAATAGGAGATGGCGGCCCGGTTCTCCATCGGGCAACCGCGCACCTGGCCGTTGGCGATCACGGATGCGATGTCTTCCCGCGGGTGGGCGCGGCGATCGGCGATCACCTTGTCGTAATAGTCCTTGAACTCGGCATAGACGAGGTCCCAGGTCTTGATGATCTCGCCCGGGTCAGTGACGTTCGACCCCGGCCGTTTCAGCTCGGGATCGGCATAGGTGAAGAGCCACTGCGTCAGGCGCAGCATCTTCTCGTGGTCCTGCTCCGGGATGCCGACGACGCTCAGGATCACTTCGAGCGGATAATAGAAGGCGAGGTCCCAGGCGAAATCGCAATGCGGCGCCATGCCGGCCAGGCGGTCGGCGTAACGCTTGGCGATTTCGCGCACCTTCGGTTCCAGCTTGGCGACCGCCTGGGGCATGAAATGGGCCGCCGTCACGTTGCGATACTCGGCGTGTTCCGGCTCGTCCATATGCACCAGGGTACGGAAGATGTGCGGCAGGCCGCCGGTATAGTCGCGCATCAGCTGCTCGGCATGCTGCGAGGCGAGCGTCTTGGAGCGCACCGAGCTCAGGAACAGCTCGTCCTGGCGGGTGATTTCGCGGATGTCGTCATATTTGGTGACGATCCAATGCGGATCGTAACCGGGCACTTCGGCGATCGACAGAGGATAGTCCCGCCGCAGCGTCTTGAAAATCTCGTTGACCTTGTTGCGGTCGCCGAAAGTCGCCGGATTATAGATCTGCGCCGCCAGCTCGACTGGAATCTTGAGATTTTCCATCATGCTCCTCCCGAGGACTTCTTCTGTGTTGGAGATTTCTCATCCACCACGGTCGAAGGTATCGGGAGGGGCGTATCGCTCACCGGTCGAAAGGATAGTTCCTGACGGTTCGTCTCACTGAAGCATGCCGAGGGAGCGGGCCTTGGCGACCGCCGCCGTCCGCGTCCGCACGTCGAGCTTCTCGAAGATATTGCGGAGGTGCCATTTCACCGTCGGCAGGGAGACGAACAGGCGCTCGGTGATCTGCCCGTTGGTCATGCCCTGCGAGACCATGGTGAGGACCCTGTATTCCTTCTTGCTGAGGCCGACGGCGACTGGCAGGTCGCCTTCGGCGTCCTCGTCTTCCTCCTCCGGGACATGGACGGCGAAAGTGCCGGTCAGCCGTTCCGCGAGGCGTGTCACCGCCGGTGGCAGCGTGCCCTGGGCCGCCTTCACATAATGTACGAGGCCGGGCAGTAGCGGGCGCAATACCGCCTTCTGATCGAGGACGGCGCGTTCAAGGCCGTGGCTCGCCGCTTCCTCGATCGCCTCGGTCAGGCTGCGCAGGGCGAAAGTCGGCTCGCCGTCGGCCTGATGGGCCGCCGCCTTGACGCAGGCGGCCTGGACCCAGCGGCGCAGCCGCCCGCCGGCACGCGTGGCCGCCAGCACCGGCAACACGTCGGCGATGGCCCGCCGCGGATGGCCGGAGACGAGATTCCGCTTGGCACCGAGCAGGCGCAGCCATTCCGCGGTCTCCGGCGTCTCGGCCTCAGGCAGGCGCTCGTCTCCGGTGTCGGCGACGTCGAGGCTGCGCCGCACTTCGGGATCGAGGTCGAGGATGATCTCGGCCTTGAGCAAGCGGAGTTGCTTCAGGGCCGAGAGGCCGAAGCGGCGGATCGACAGGGGTTCCACGCCGCGCAACAGATCGAGTGCCGGCCCCGCCCCCAAGTCGAGCAGGGCGAGCCGGGCCGCCACCCGCCAACCGGAGAAGGCGACGTCGATACTGCCGTGCAGCGCGATCGTCGGCAGGCTGCGCCGGATCACGAGGCGCGCCTGGTCGAGTTCGCCCTGATCGTAATAGGCTTCGGCCAGCACCAGTTCGGCCGTGCCACGCATGATGTCGCTCGGCGGGTGCTCGGCCAGCATGATCTCGATCTCACGCGCCGCCGCCGCCGGGCGGCCCTGGACCAGCATGAAATGGGCGCCCAGGGTCGCCATCCAGGCGAGGCCGTAGTCGGTCGGCGAACTGGTGATCTCCTGCCGGCCATGTTCCAGGCAGCGGCTGGCGTTGGCCATGTCGAGCTGCGCCCGGTAGCACAGCGCCATGCCGAGCCAGACCGAGGCGCGGTCGAAGGCGGTACCGCCGGCCGGATCGCTCTCCAGCCACTGCCGGCCGAGGATCAGCGCCTCGTCGTGGCGATGGGCGAAGAAGGCGACCATGAAGCGCAACAGGCCGAGCTGGGCGCCGGTCGGATCGAACCGGCGCAAGGTTTCCAGGTTCTCGGCCATCAGCACGCTGGCGCGGTCGTAGTCGCCCGAAAACATGGTGGCCCAGATGCGCCAGAAGACTATTCCCGGACGATCGACACCGCCGGCCGAAAGGCGCTCGGCCAGGGTCAGGAAGCGCGCGGTCTCGCCCCGGCGGGTCAGCAACTCCGCGGCACTCGCCTCGATCCAGCCGGCCGCCAGCACGAGATCGCCGGCCCTGAAGGCATAGTCGATCGCCTCGATCAGATCCCCCCGGGCATGGTGCCAATGGGCTGCCTGGCGCAGCGAGCGGGCCGCCATGCCAGGATCGCTGCGTGCCGCCCGGTCGCGCAGGAAATCGCGAAACAGGGCGTGCAGGCGGATCTGGCTGCCTTGGCGGTCCAGCCGCATGACGAAGAGATTGCGCTCCTGGGTCTCGTGGAAATGGCGGCGGGCCTCGGGATCGCCGGTCACCGCCTCGGAGAGGTCGGCGGTGATGCTGTCGAGCGGCGCCACCTGCTGGAGATAAAGGCGCAGGTCCGGCGGCAGGATGCGGAAGACTTCCTCGTTCAGGAACTGGCCGACGTCCTTGTCGGCGCCCGAGAAATCCTCGGCCAAACGGCGCAGGCTGGCGCCGGCCTGGATCAGCAGGCGGACGAGTTGCAGCCCGGCGGCCCAGCCCTCGGTGCGGCGGATCACGCGCTCCACCGCATCCTCGTCGGCACGGCAGTCGCAGCCGATCAGGTCGCGCGCCTCGGCCGCGGAAAAGGCGAGGTCGGCGGCATCGAATTCGCGCACCAAGCCGCGCAGGCGGAGGTGGCCGAGGGTCAGCCGCGGCAGCCGGCGGGCGCCGATCACGGCATGGAGCAGGCCCCGGCTCTCGCGCAGCAGGACGTCGAGGGCGCCGGCCGTCTCCTCGCTGTCGCAGAGGTGGAAATTGTCGATGAAGACGACGGTGCGGCGCCCGCGCGCCACGATCATGTCGGCCAGCCCCTTGGGATCATGGGCGGAGAGCAGGGCCTGGATCGCGCTGTGGCCGTCGTCCCCGACAGTGGCGTCGCCGGCCACCGCCTGCTCGAACATCGAGAGGAAGCGCCCGGCCTCGACATCGAAATCGTCGCAGGCATACCAGGCGCCCTCGCCCCCCGCGGCATTCCAGGCTTGCAGCGCCTGCGCCAGCAAGGCGGACTTGCCGCTGCCCGTGGGGGCCGCCACCAAGGTCACCGTATTGTCGGCGATACTGGCGGTGACCGCCGCGACGAGACGGCGGCGCTGCACCAATGCCGTGTTGAACACTGGTGGCGTGAATTTCTCTCGGCCGCCCACTCGGTCCCTCCCGGATCTTCTTTTCGGCCCCGATCTTTGTCGGGTGCGCTTTTCCTCCCTCGCGATCGCAAGCGGGACGCATCGGGATGGAGCTGCCAGTCTGCGCCGCCCCGCGCGGCAATCCCCTGTCCAAAAGGATAGTTCACCGGCCGGCCCGGGTCATGCCGCATGGCATGCAGAGCCAAGGGGGCGCCTCCATTTCTTTTTCCCCGAGGCTGACGGCCGGCTGCCCTCAATAGAGCTGTACCCCCCGATTGAGCCAGCCGCGAGGGAAAGAGCCAGGATGAGCGAGGTCGGCCCGAATGACTGGGCCATCGGAAGCTGGAGATTTCCGGAGGTCGGCCATCCCCGCTGATCGGCCATGGTGCTTCCACTTCATTTCCGCGGGCCGGTGGATAGGTCAGAGCAACAACAAAACGCCCGCCAAACAATTGCATTGGCGGGCTATTTTTGGTTGCGGGTGCTGGCAGCTACCGGGAGCGACATTCGTTGATGGTAGCAACCGACCACTTCATCGAAGGTCTCGGCTCGTTCAGCGCGGCGTGGCAGCCCCGCCCACAGGGAAATTTTCAGCTTCAACTTGCGTGATTGTTGGACCGTGTCCCGAGGAGTGGTTTAGGTGGCCACTGACGGAATCCCGGTAGGGTTTGTTTGCGAAGGCGGGCCCGCGGCTGCGCGCAGCATGCACCAGTTCCAACTCACGCCCCCGCGCGGGGGGCGACCACCCCTGGTTACCACCCGGCCGCCACCAGAAACGTTCCAACTCACGCCC
>JAYSCC010000154.1:0-7047 GCA_041915065.1 Zavarzinia sp. | reverse complement strand
GCCTCGCGATCAAGCTGGAACTCGGTGCCGCCAACGCCTATCTGGGCGTCATTCCGTCCTTCCAGGATAAGGGCCTGGCCCAGATCGCCGGCCGTCTGGCCGCCGACGAGACCATGCATTGGACCGCCCTGACCGGCGCCGCGGGCGGCGCGCTGCCGGCCAAGGCGTTGAGCTTCGGCGCCTGACGGGAGACGGGGCGCCGGTTCCGGCCGGCGCCCCATCGCCATGAAGAGGCTGTTCCTCACCCTCGCTGCCGCACTGGCGCCCGGCGTCGCGGTGGCCGCCGACGCCCAGCACGGCCAGACCCTCTACGAGTCGCGCTGTGGGGCCTGCCATTCGCCGGATGCCGACCGGGTCGGCCCGCATCACCGCGGCGTGGTCGGCCGTGTCGCCGGCAGCGTGCCGGGCTTTGCCTATTCCCCGGCCCTGAAGGCGTCCGGCCTGACCTGGACGCCCGCGCTTCTGGACCGCTGGCTGACCGATCCCACCGCCCTGGTACCGGGCAGCCGCATGGGCTTCAGGGTCGGCACGGCGGAAGACCGGGCCGACATCGTCGCCTACCTCGAAACCCTGAAATGAGACTCAGGCCGGCTCGAAACGGGCGACGAGTTGCTCCACCCGGGCGGCCGCCTTTTCGAGCCCCTGGGCGGCGCGCGCCTCGAAGCTGGTGATCCGCGAACTCGCGTCGTGATGGAGGCGCGAGACTTCGTGGCGGAGCTGATCGACCTCGGCATGGAGGGCTTCGATCTCGCTCAGCCGGTCCGAGAGGTCGTCGGCCGTGAGCAGGGCAGCGAGCAGCAGCACCTGGGCCTCGGCTACCTGGGCCCCGGCCGGCAGGTTCAGCGACGCCACCTTCGACTGGAGATAGTCGGCGAGGTCGCCGACCTTCGCTTCGTCGCCGGGCTGGCAGCCGACGAGATAGTCGCGACCATTGATGGTCACCGTGATCTGGCGCATCGGATCCCTCACTCGGCGATCGCGCGGTCGAGGCGGGCGACGGTCTGGTCGAGCCGCTTGGCCGCCGTGTCAGTCGCGGCTTCGAGGCGGAACAATTCGGCCTGGCGCTGGGCGCCCTGCTGTTCCGAGGCGGTCAGCGCCGCCTTCAGGCGATCGATCTCGGCCCTTGCGGCTTCGAGTTCGTTCAGTGCCTCGTCGGCGAAGGCTTCGGCATCGGCCAGGCGGTGCTCCAGGTCGACGTCGACCGGCGCCGGGGCTTCGGCGGCAGCCGGCGCCTCGTGGAGGGCGGCGTTCTCGGCCGCCAGTTCGCCCAGCCGCTCTTCGAGCCGGCGGTTGTCCGCCCTGGCTTCCTCGAGCGCCTGTGCCAGTTGGTCGACATCACCGGTCAGGCGGTCGTATTCCGCGACCAGCGTGGCGTGGACTTCCGGATCCACCGCATCGGCCACCGGGGCAGCCAGAGCATCCAGACGGTCAAGCGCGGCGAGCAGCCTGGCTTCGGCAGCGACCAATCGATCCATGGGCAGCCTCGAATCTATATGTGCGACCCCTGCCGCACGAATCATCCTATAGGATGTGCCCGCGGCGCCTTCCGGTCAATCGGGGCCGCCGGAATGCGTGCATCGCCAGGGTCCTGCGCGGCCATGGCAGTTGACAGACTTCCCCGCGTCTGTAATGCAACGCCCGCATTCGGCAACACCGGGCATCTTTCGCGGTTTTTTCCGCCTTTTCCCGGTCACAAGGGCGAGATTCCCCATGAACGAGACGATTTCCACCCCGTCGACGTCGGTGCCGAGCCGGCGGGATCTCGCCAATGCCATCCGGGCGTTGGCCATGGATGCGGTCGAGGCGGCGAAATCCGGCCATCCCGGCATGCCGATGGGCATGGCCGACGCGGCGACCGCCCTGTTCACCGATCATCTCCGCTACGATCCGAAGAACCCGGCCTGGCCCGACCGCGACCGTTTCGTGCTCTCGGCCGGCCACGGCTCGATGCTGCTCTATGCCCTGCTCTTCCTGACCGGCTATCCCGACATTGATCTCGATGAGATCAAGAAGTTCCGCCAGCTCGGCGCCCGCACCGCCGGCCATCCCGAATACGGCCATGCCGCGGGGATCGAGACGACGACCGGCCCGCTCGGCCAGGGCATCGCCAACGCGGTCGGCATGGCGATGGCGGAAGCCCATCTCCGCGCCCGCTTCGGCGCGGCGCTGATGAACCATTTCACCTATGTGATCGCCGGCGACGGCTGCCTCATGGAAGGCATCTCGCAGGAAGCGATCTCGCTCGCCGGGCATTTGAAGCTGAACAAGCTGATCGTGCTCTGGGACGACAACAAGATCACCATCGACGGCGCCACCGACCTCTCGACGTCGGAGAATGTGCCGCTGCGCTTCCAGGCCGCCGGCTGGGCCGTCGATGCGGTGGACGGCCAGGATGCCGCCGCCGTCTCGGCCGCGATCGCGCGCGCCAAGCTCTCGACCGACAAGCCGACCCTGATCGCCTGCCGCACCACGATCGGCTTCGGCGCGCCGACCAAGGCCGGCAAGTCCTCCGCCCACGGCAGCCCGCTCGGCGCCGCCGAGATCGAGGGCGCCCGCAAGGCGCTGGGCTGGCCCTACGGCCCGTTCGAGATTCCGGATGCGATCCTGACCGCCTGGCGCGACGCCGCCAAGGCCCGCGCCGCCGAGGGCAAGGCCTGGGGCGACCGCTTCCTGGCCGCGCCCAAGGAAGTCCAGGAAGAATTCGAGAACGCCTTCTCGGGCTTCGTGCCGGCCGCCCTGCTGACCGAGATCAACGCCTTCAAGGCCAAGATGTCCGAGACGGCGCCTTCCGTCGCCACCCGGAAATCGTCCGAAATGGCGCTCGAGGTCGTGAACAAGCTGGTGCCGACCACGATCGGCGGCTCGGCCGACCTGACTGGCTCCAACAATACGCTGACCAAGGGTCTCGGCACTTTCGCCCCGGGCTCCTATGAAGGCCGCTACGTCTATTGGGGTATCCGCGAGCACGGCATGGCGGCGGCCATGAACGGCATGGCGTTGCACGGCGGCGTCATTCCCTATGGCGGCACTTTCCTCGCCTTCGCCGACTATTGCCGGCCCTCGATCCGCCTCGCCGCCCTGATGGGCATCCGCTCGATCTTCGTGATGACCCACGATTCGATCGGCCTCGGCGAAGACGGCCCGACCCACCAGCCGGTCGAGCATCTGGCGGCACTGCGCGCCATCCCCGGCCTCAACGTGTTCCGCCCCTGCGACACGGTCGAGACCGCCGAAGCCTGGGCGATCGCCGTCGGCTCGCAGCGCACGCCCTCGCTGCTCGCCCTGTCGCGCCAGAACCTGCCGACGCTGCGCACCACCCACACCGACGTGAACCTGACCGCCAAGGGCGCCTACGAGTTGCTGCCGGCGGCGGGCGGTCTCGCCCAGGTCAGCCTTTTCGCCACCGGTTCCGAGGTCGAGCTGGCGGTCAAGGCGCGCGACATCTTGGCACAGGAAGGGATCCGCGCCCGGGTCGTCTCGGTTCCCTGCATGGAACTCTTCGCCGCGCAGGACCAGGCCTATCAGGAAGTCGTGGTAGGCAACGCCCCCTGCGTCGGCGTAGAAGCCGGCATCGCCATGGGTTGGGAACCGATCCTGGGGGTTCCGACTTATTTCGTCGGCATGGACGGGTTCGGTGCCTCGGCACCGGCGCCCGACCTCTACAAGCATTTCGGTATCACCGCAGAAGCGGTCGCCGACGCGGCCAAGGCCGCCATCGGCAAAATCGGCTGACAGGAGGATTGAATGGCAGTTCGGGTAGCGATCAACGGTTTCGGGCGTATCGGCCGCAACATTCTGCGGGCGATCGCCGAATCCGGCCGCACGGACGTCGAAGTCGTCGCGATCAACGACCTCGGCCCGGTCGAAACCAATGCGCATCTGCTGCGCTTCGACTCGGTGCATGGCCGCTTCCCGGGTGAAGTCGCGGTCGAGGGCGAGTTCATCGTCGTCAACGGCAAGAAGATCAAGGTGACCGCGGTCCGCAATCCGGCCGAGCTGCCGCACAAGGATCTCGGCGTCGACATCGCCATGGAATGCACCGGCATCTTCACCTCGAAGGACAAGGCCGCCGCCCATCTGACCGCGGGCGCCAAGCGCGTCCTGGTCTCGGCCCCTGCCGACGGTGCCGACCTCACGGTCGTCTACGGCGTCAACCACGGTGACCTGAAGGCCGAGCATCTGGTCGTTTCCAACGCCTCCTGCACCACCAACTGCCTCGCCCCGGTGGCCAAGGTCCTGAACGATGCCGTCGGCATCGACAAGGGCTTCATGACCACGATCCACAGCTACACCAACGACCAGCCGTCGCTCGACCAGATGCACAAGGATCTGTATCGCGCCCGTGCTGCCGCCCTCTCCATGATCCCGACCTCGACCGGTGCCGCCAAGGCCGTCGGCCTGGTGCTGCCGGAACTGAAGGGCAAGCTGGACGGCGTCTCGGTCCGCGTGCCGACCCCGAACGTCTCGGTCGTCGACCTGAAGTTCGTGGCCAAGCGCGCCACCACGGTCGAGGAAGTGAATGCGGCGGTGAAGGCCGCGGCGGACGGCCCGCTGAAGGGCGTGCTGGCCTATACGACCCAGCCGAACGTCTCGATCGACTTCAACCACGATCCGGCGTCGAGCACCTTCGCCCTCGACCAGACCAAGGTGATGGACGGTACCCTCGTCCGTATCCTGAGCTGGTACGACAACGAATGGGGCTTCTCGAACCGCATGAGCGACACCGCCGTCGCCATGGCCAAGCTGATCTGAGGAGACCCGGATGAGCGCCCAGACCGCCCAGCGTGACGTGACCGCCGCTTCGGCGGGCCGGCGCTTCCTCGGCATCGACGACCTCGGCGACCTCAAGGGTCGCCGGGTCCTGCTCCGGGTCGATCTCAACGCCCCGATGAAGGACGGCGTGGTGACCGACCTCACCCGCCTGCAGGCCAATGCCGTGACCATCAAGGCGCTGGCCGCCAAGGGCGCCAAGGTCATCGTGCTCTCGCACTTCGGCCGGCCCAAGGGCTGGGACGCCTCGCAGAGCCTGCGCCCGGTGGCCGACGCGCTGCCGGTGATCATCGGCCTGCCCGTCGCCTTCGCCGCCGATTGCGTCGGCCCCGTGGCCAAGGCCGCGGTCGACGCCATGGCCCCCGGCGCCGTCCTGGTGCTGGAGAACACCCGCTTCCATGCGGGTGAAGAGAAGAACGATCCGGCCTTCACCAAGCAGCTCGCCGAACTCGGCGAATTCTACGTGAACGACGCCTTCTCCTGCGCCCACCGCGCCCATGCCTCGACCGCCGGCCTGGCCGCCCTGCTGCCCCATGCCGCCGGCCTGTGGATGAAGAAGGAACTGGAGGCGCTGGAAGCCGCCCTCGGCGCGCCCGAGCACCCGGTGGTCGCCGTGGTCGGCGGGGCCAAGGTCTCGTCCAAGCTCGAAGTGCTCGGCAACCTGGTCGGCAAGGTCGACTATCTGGTGATCGGCGGCGGCATGGCCAATACCTTCCTGTTCGCGCAGGGCAAGGCGATCGGCAAGAGCCTGGCCGAGCGCGACATGGCCGATACCGCCCGCGCCATCCTCGCGAAAGCCAAAGCGGCTGGGACCGAAGTGGTGCTGCCGGTCGACGCCGTGGTCGCCCGCGAATTCAAGGCCTATGCCCCCTGCGAGACCGTCTCGGTCGACGCGGTGCCGGACGACGCCATGATCCTGGACGTCGGCACCCAGTCGGTCGCCCAGGTCTCGGAGATTTTCGAGAAGGCCAAGACGGTCGTCTGGAACGGCCCCTTCGGCGCCTTCGAGCTGGAGCCCTTCGACATCGCGACGACAGCGACGGCGCGCAAGGTCTCCCGCCTCACCCGCGCCGGGCAGCTCCTGTCGGTCGCCGGCGGCGGCGATACGGTGGCGGCACTCAACCATGCCGGTGCGGCGGAGGGTTTTTCCTTCGTCTCGACCGCCGGTGGCGCCTTCCTCGAATGGATGGAAGGCAAGGTCCTTCCGGGTGTCGAGGCTCTGGCCCAGTGATTTGTCGGCGGCCGACGGGAACGAAACTCCCGCCGGCCGCTTCTCTTTCCGATGCGCGGCAGCATGGAAATTCCCTTTCCACCTTGCTAGAAGCGCCTCCAGTTTTCCAAGACCTGCGATTTCGAGGAAGCAAATGCCGAAGATCACCAAGAAGGTGAAAGAGATCCTCTCGTGGTACGAGAGCGACAACCCGGGCACCAAGGCCAATCTCGCCCGCATTCTGGGCGCCGGTCGCCTGGGCGGCACCGGCAAGCTGATCATCCTGCCGGTCGACCAGGGCTTCGAGCATGGTCCCGCGCGCAGCTTCGCCCCGAATCCCGCGGCCTATGACCCGCATTACCACTTCCAGATCGCCATCGACGCCGGCCTGTCGGCCTATGCCTCGGTGCTCGGCATGCTGGAAGCGGGCGCCGACAGCTTCGCCGGCCAGATCCCGACCATCCTCAAGGTCAATTCCTCGAACTCGCTCTCGCGCGCCAAGGAAGCCCCCGACCAGGCGGTGACCGCGACCGTGAAGGACGCCATCCGTCTCGGCTGCTCGGCGATCGGCTTCACCATGTATCCGGGCTCGGACAAGATGTTCGACCAGATGGAAGAGCTGCGCGAGCTGGCCGCCGAAGCCAAGGCGCACGGCCTCGCCGTGGTGGTGTGGTCCTATCCGCGCGGCGGCAACCTCACCAAGGAAGGCGAACTGGCGCTGGACGTCGGTGCCTATGCCGCCCATATGGCGGCCCTGGTCGGCGCCCATATCATCAAGGTGAAGCTGCCGACCGATTTCATCGAGCAGGGCGAGGCCAAGAAGGTCTACGACAAGCACCCGGTGCCGGTCGCGACGCTCGCCGATCGCGTGCGCCATGTGACGCAGGCCTGCTTCAACGGCCGCCGCATCGTCGTCTTCTCGGGCGGCGCCGCCAAGTCCGAGGATTCGGTCTATGACGACGCCCGCGCCATCCGCGACGGCGGCGGGAACGGCTCGATCATCGGCCGCAACACCGTCCAGCGCTCGCGCGAGGATGCGCTGGCCATGCTCGACAAGCTGGTCCGCA
>JAYSCC010000153.1:0-7091 GCA_041915065.1 Zavarzinia sp. | reverse complement strand
ATCACCGCCCTGACGCTGTGGGGCGGCTTCGCCTCGACCGTGTTCATTCCCCTGGTCCAGCTTCTGCTCGACCATATCGGCTGGCGTCACACGCTGGTGGTGCTCGGTGCCGTCAATCTGATCCTCTGCGCCGGACTCTATGCCGGCGTGATCGACCGCCGACGGGATGCGCCGCGTCCCTCGATCGCCGGCGGCCAGGACGACAGCCGGGGCGCCACCGCAAGGGCGATGCGCACACCGGCCTTCTGGGGCCTCGCCCTCGCCTTCACCGCCTATGCAGCGACCTTCTCCGCCTTCACCTTCCACCTATACCCGCTGTTGGGCGAGAGGGGCTTCGACAGCGCCACCGTGGTCGCCGCCATGGCCGCCATCGGCCCGGCCCAGGTGGCGGGACGAATCGCCATCTGGCTGCTGGCGCCGAGCGCCTCGGTGCGACGCATCGGCTGCATGGTGGTCCTGGTCTTTCCCCTCGCCCTCGGGCTGCTCGCCCTGCTGCCGCCGGTCTTCGCCTCGGCGGTGCTGGTCGCCCTGCTCTATGGTGCGGCCAACGGCATCATGACCATCGTGCGCGGCCTGGCCGTGCCGGAGATGATCACCCGCGAAGCCTATGGCGCGGTCAACGGCGCGTTGGCGACGCCGTCGATGATCAGCCGGGCACTGGCCCCCGCGGGCGCCGCCCTGCTGTGGTCCGCGACTGGTGGCTATGACGCCGTGCTGAGCGCCATGATCGGCGGCTCGCTCCTGCTGGTCGGCGGCTTCTGGGTCGCCGCCCGAAGCTCGGCCCGTCACTCCAATTCCCAGACATAGCGCAACTTGACCCAGGCGCGTTGCGGCTGCCCCGCCGCACTGCCAGGCTTGAAACGACATTCGGACAGGGCCTCGAGTGCCGCCGCGTCGAGGGCGGAGGAGCCGCTGGAGCGGTCGAGCGCGCGCTCCACCACCCGGCCATCGACATCGACCAACAGGCGCATCTCGACCGTACCGGTCTCACCCCGGCGCCGGGCCGCGGACGGATAGGCCGGGGCCCGGCATGAGATCGCCGCCGGCTCGACGGTGACGCCGCCGCCAGCCGCGGCCGGCATGACCGGCCCTGGAGGACCGGGCGCCGCCAAGCCTGCGGCGGAATCGCCCGGCACCACCGGCGGACTCGCGGCCTGGGCTGGGCGCGGGCGGCGACGCGGTTTTGGCGCGGGCGCGGCAGTTTCGACCACGGCCTCGGCTTCGGTCGCGGACAGGGGATCCGGCGGCACTTCGGCGGCGATCGTTTCCGGCACCGGCGCCGCCATCGCGACTTCGGCCGCCGCGGGAGCCGGGACCTCGGCGGCAGGCGCCACGGGCGGCTGGGGCTCCACGGCCACGGCCTCCGCACCGGCGATCTCGATAGACACCAAGGCGACGTCGAAGGTGGCTGGACCGGGCGGGCTCTCGACCGAGACCGCAGGTGGGGTCACGACGGCGGTCAGCACGGCCAGGATCAGGGCGTGAACCGCGGCAACGCCAGCCACCGTCGCGGCCCGCACGTCGGCTTCCGGCTTGGCCCGCAGGGACGCGATACTGGTGATGGGATAGTCAGCGATCATGGCCTGCCCGCTGGACAGCGAACCCGGACCGCGAGGGCCCGGCGTCGGCATCGTCGGTATCGGCTCAGGCCGCAATCCGGCATCGGCCCTTCCGGTACCGACACCCGTTCCCGCGCAGCGGCGGGCAAGCGGTGACATCGTCGGCCGCCGCGGCCGCCCCTGTCAAGACATCCGGATCGGACTCGTTTTCCATTGACAAATCCGTGTCGTCTCTGTGACCGTTTCAACGTTCTCGCGAAACCACCCCATGGGGTCGAGCGCGGGACGGACGTCCGGTGTTACTGACCGGCGTCGGAACACGGCATGAGCCTGTTGTGAAGCTTACGGTTGCGGGGCGTACCAGCGCCGCGGCCGGTTCCAGGACAGGACGCCCCGTGTTCAAAACTTCCCCCCGCCAGGTGCGGCATCCGTTCGGCCGTATCGAATCCCGCCTTTCCCTCACCGCCCTGTTGCTGTGCTGTGCCGGGCCTGCGCTGGCCGAAGACCCCGCCCCGGCGAGCGGGGACGACGACCCGGTTTCGACCATCACCATCCGCGACCGGCGCCTGCGCACCGGTACCGAGGCGGACGGTTACCGGGTCGACGATTTCGTGCTGGGGCCGCTGGGCGACCGACCGGTCCTCGACCTGCCCTATGCGGTACAGACGGTGCCGCAGGACCTGATCCAATCCCAGCAGGTCGATTCCAACCTGGAACTCTTGAAATATCTGCCCTCGACCCAAATCGAATTCCGCGGCGGTTCCGAGGTCGGCCGCCCGCAATCGCGCGGCTTCGAGGCGGATCTGATGGGCAATACGCGGATCGACGGTTTCGCCGTGCAATCCCACATCCCGCAGCCGATCGAACTGACCGACCATATCGATGTTCTCTCGGGCCTTTCCGGCGCCTATTACGGGCCGATGAACCCGGCCGGCGTGTTCAACTATGTGCTGAAGCGCCCGACCGAAGAGACCTTTCTCGAAACCGGCCTGGCCTTCCAGTCCGACGGCAACCTGACCGAACGCCTGGACGCCGGCGGGCGTATCGGGGCCGACAAGATCTTCGGTTATCGCCTGAACCTCGCCCATACCGATGGCGAGACCTTCACCAGTGCGACCAATCTGCGGCGCGAAGTGATGGGTCTCGCCCTCGACGCCCGGGTGACGCCGGAGACCCTGATCGAAGTAAATGCAGGGCATTACATCTATGATCGCAAAGGCTATCCCGGCTCGTTCAAAGTGCCGGCCGGGGCCAATGCCGTGCTGCCGGACCCGCTGGACGGCGCTAACGCGGCCTATGGCTACGACTGGGCCGACTCCGAAGTCACCATCGGCTATTACGGCGCCCGCGTGACACGACAATTCGGCGAGAACTGGAACCTGACCGGCGGCGTGCTGCGCCAGGAAGTGACGCGCATCATGCGCAGCGTCGGCTTCACCCTGACCGCCGACGGCACCGCCTACAAGGCTTCTGCCTCGGAATCCTTCAATCACTGGGAAACGACGGCGAACCAGCTCTATCTGAACGGCAAGGTCTTCACCGGAAGCTGGAAGCACAATCTGGTGCTCGGCACCAACGGCTATTACAACCCGGGCTTCGCAGCCGAAAATACCGGTGCCTCGTCGAGCGGATCGACCTGCAGCATCGATACCGATACCGCCTGCGCGATCACCGAACCCGCCTGGAACACCGAAGGTGCCTTCCATCACACCGGGATCGACAACACCTATCAGACCGCGATCGTCGGCGACACCATCGATTTCAACGAGCAATGGTCCCTGCTCGGCGTCTTCAGCAACGGCTGGATCCACAAGGACAGCGCCACCGCCGGGCGCGAGACGGATATGGACGACGCCCATTCCTGGACCACCGGCCTGACCTACAAGCCGCGCCAGGACATGAGCCTCTATGCCAATTATTCGCGGAGCGTCAATCCGGACCCCGGCCAGGCCCCGGCGACCGCGGCCAACGCCAACGAGTTCCTCGACCCTTACGAGAGTAAACAGGCCGAAATCGGCTGGAAATGGTCGCTCTCCACGATCGACCTCAATCTCGCCGCCTTCAGGATCGAACGGCCGATCGCCTATGTCGGCACCGACAATGTCTTCGAAGTACAGGGCAACCAGCGCAACAACGGCGTCGAGACCATGGTGCGCGGCCGGGTGACCGAAGACATCACGCTGTTCGGCGGCGTCACCTGGCTCGATACCAAGGTCTCGGGCACCGGCAATGCCGCGACCGATGGCCTGCGCGCCGTCGGCGTGCCCGAATGGCAGGCCAACCTGCTGACCGAATATCGCCTGCCGCAGACCCTGATCCCGGATACGACGGCCAGCCTGAACCTGCATTATACCGGCGAACGACCGGCCAATTCCTATAATACGACCTGGGCCGACGATTATGTCACGGTCGATGTCGGGCTTCGTTACAGCGGCGATCTGGCGGGCCAGGCGGTCACTGCCCGGCTCGGCGTCAACAATCTGTTCGACGAGCATTACTGGGCCTCGATCTTCCCCGGCAGCATCGACAATGCCGCGGGCAGCAGCGCCGGCAGCACCGCCTTCCTGGGCGAGCCGCGGACCTATAAGGTCTCGCTCGGCCTGCGCTTCTGAGAGGTGACGGCCATGCCGAGAGCCCTGCTCGCCTTGAGCCTCGCCGCCGCCCTGCTGGCACCACCAGCCTTGGCCCGCCAGATCACCGACATGGCGGGCCGCACGATCGAAGTGCCGGACCAGGTCCACAGAATCTACGCCATGTCCCATTCGCTCGCCCTGGTCACGGTGATGGCGCCCGATCTCCTGATCGGGCTGCCCTTCCCGTTCCGGCGCAACCCGGCGGCGGAGCCCTATCTGCCCGCCCGCTACCGGGACCTGCCGGCACTGGACGGCAATCTGGAACAATTGAAGTCGCTGGCGCCCGACCTCGCGCTCGGCTGGACCACGCCCTCCTTCGTGCGCGACCGGGTGCCCCAGTTCGAGCGGATCGGCCTGCCGGTCGTCCTCGTCCAGGTCGACCGGCTGCGCGATTATCCGGCGAGTTTCCGCTTCCTCGGCCGGCTGCTCGGGCGCGAGCAACGCGGCGAAGCGCTGGCCGCCCATATCGAGGCGATGGAGGCACGGCTCACCGCCGTGACGGCGGCGCTGCCCAAGGAAGGACGGCCCCGCGTCTATTACGCCGAGAGTATCGACGGCCTGACCAGCCAATGCGACAGCTCGAGCCGGAGCGACGTGATCGAGATGGCGGGCGGCATCAATGCCCTGCATTGCGTGAACCCGCCCACCTCGGCCGACAATTACCCGATCGATCTCGAAACCCTGGTCGCCGCCGATCCCGACGTCATCGTCGTGCGCCAGGCCGAGACGGCGAAGACGATCGCCACCGATCCACGCTGGGCCGGGCTTCGTGCCGTCGCCGCAGGCCGGGTCTATGTCGTGCCCTCGCTCCCCTTCAACTGGTTCGACCGGCCGCTCCTTCATGCGGGCACTCGGCGCGCGCTGGCTCGCCGGCAAGCTCTGGCCGGACCGCCTGCCGGACGACCTCGCGGCCGAAACCAGCGCCTTCTACGCCCTGTTCTTCGGCGTGGACCTGAGTGCCGCAGATCTCGACCGCATCCTGATGCGGGGCGGATCGTGACCTTGGGCATCGCTCTCGCCCCGCGCCGGCCGCGCCACCTGTTCGGCTGGCCGCTGACCTTCGGCGGGCTGCTCGCGGTGAGCGTGCTCGTCTCGCTCTCGATCGGGCGCTTTCCGGTCTCGGCCGGCGAGATCCTGCACTTCCTCGCTGCGGCCGCCGGCCTGGCCGAGATGGCGCCGGAACGTTTCGCGACATTGGCCAATATCCTGATCGATATCCGCCTGCCTCGGGTCCTGGCGGCCATGCTGGTCGGCATGGCGCTGGCGGTTTCCGGTGCCGCCTTCCAGTCCGTGTTCCGGAACCCGCTGGTCTCGCCCGGTCTGCTCGGCGTGCTCGCCGGAGCCTCCTTCGGGGCTGCTCTCGGCATGGTGCTGGATGGGTCCTGGCTCCTGGTGCAGACCCTGTCGTTCCTGATGGGACTGGCCGCCGTCACTTGTGCCCTGCTGATCGCCAATGCCTTCGGGCCGGCGTCCATGGTTACCCTGGTGTTGGGTGGGCTGGTCGCTTCGGCGCTGTTCGGGGCGCTGCTCTCGATCGTCAAATATGTCGCCGATCCCTTCGACCAGTTACCGGCTATCGTCTATTGGCTGATGGGCAACCTGGGCCTGGTCGCCCTGCCAAGGCTCGCCTGGCTCGGCCTGCCGATGGCCGCCGCGGCCGGCCTCATGGCCGTTCTCGGCCGCGGGCTCGACGCCCTCGCCATGGGCGACGACGAGGCGCGGGCGCTGGGCGTGCCGGTCGCCGCGCTCCGCTACGGGGTGATCGCGGCGGCGACGCTCGCCTCCGCCCTCACCGTCTCGATCGCCGGCATGATCGGCTGGATCGGCTTGATCGTGCCCCATGTCGCGCGCCTGTTGCTCGGTCCCGGCAATGCCCGCCTGCTGCCGGCGAGCGCCCTGCTCGGCGCCGCCTTCCTGGTCGCCGCCGACGCCCTCGGCCGGACCGTGGCCGAGACCGAGATCCCGATCGGCATCGTCACCGAAGTCATGGGCATTCCCGCCTTCCTGCTGGTGCTGCACCGGGCCAGGCGAGGCTGGTCGTGAGCGCCCGGCTCAGCGCCCGCGACCTCCGCTTCTGCCGCGGCCGGCGCGAGATCCTGGCGGGTGTCGACCTCGACCTCGGCCCCGGCGAAGTCGTGTCACTGCTGGGGGCAAACGGCGCCGGCAAGACCACTTTGCTCCGCCTGCTGCTCGGCTTCGAGCGCCCGGCCGGGGGTAGCATCCTGCTGGACGGCCGGCCCCTCGCCACTTGGCGGCGGCGCGACCTCGCCCGTCACCTCGCCTATGTGCCCCAGGCCCATGCCGCCCCCTTCCCCTATCCGGTCGAAGACGTGGTCGGGCTCGGCCAACTCGCCGCCCGCGGCCTGTTGCGGGCGCCGGGGACGGCGGACCGGGCCGCGGTCACCGCCACCCTGTCCCGCCTCGGCATCGCAAGGCTGGCCAAACGTCCCTATACCGAGATTTCGGGTGGCGAGCGCCAGCTCGTGCTGATCGCCCGCGCCCTGGTGCAGCAGGCCCGACTGCTGATCCTGGACGAGCCCCTGGCCGGGCTCGACTTCGGCAATCAGATCCGCCTGCTCGACCGCCTGGCCCATCTGGCGGCGGAGGACATCGGCATCCTGCTCACCACCCACCACCCGGATCTCGCCGCGGCGCGCTCGACCCGTGTCGCCGTGCTGGCGGGTGGACGCATTACAGACGACGGCGCGCCCGCCGCCGTGGTCACCGAAGAGACGATCCGTCGCCTCTATGGCGTCGAGGTCCGCAGCCTGCCCCGCTTCCTGCCGGCGGCGGTTACAGCCTCCGGGTGAACTCGGCGGGATCGGGATCGGGATCGATTTCGACCGGCTGGCGGGCCGGCGTGCCGAGATAGAGGAAGCCGACGATCTGGTCGTCCTCG
>JAYSCC010000152.1:5573-7111 GCA_041915065.1 Zavarzinia sp. | reverse complement strand
TGGCGACCAGGGCGTAGGAAACCACCAGCAAGGCTTGAATGGGCAGAGGCATGTCAGGTCACGTCATCCAGGCCGGGCGGCCGCGCGCCGCTCCAGACGGCGCCAATGATAGCGGAAAATGGGGCCGGGCGGCCGCACGATCGGCGCTGCTTCGGCGAGACGGGTCCAGCGCGCCAGGGCATCTTCGGCGACATCCCAGGCGGCGCGCGTAACATCGGCGAGCAGGCGGCGGCGCTCCGCCGCAGACCGGTCGGCCACCAAGTCGCGCAATTTCTCGATCTCGGCACTCAGGGCCGATTCGAGGGCGTCGCGCGCAGGGCCATAGACCGCGAGGCGGTTGGCATGGTCGCGCATCACGGCGCGGTGCAGCCGCTCCTGCCGCCACCACAGGCAGGCGGGATCGGCCTTCGCCGTCGGCGCCGGCTCCTCGGCCGGCATGCCCGCCTCGATGAAGAAGGGGCGGAACAGGGCGGTGCAGGGGGCGGAGCCGCCGGTCGCCCAGATCAGGGGCAAGTGGCGGTCCAGTGCGGCGACCAGGCTCATGGTGGTCTGGGCGGCACGGCGGATCGGGCCGGCGCTGGCATGGGCGCAGATCGCATCCGGAAACAGGGCGCCGGTGCGCGGCCGGCCGTCGCCATGATCGCGCAGCACCGCCATCAAGTCGGCCGGTACGACGCCGCCCGCCTTGCGCCCGAGCAGGGCGCAGGCGCGGGCCGCCCGCTGGCGCCCCCGTGCGGCCCAATGTTTCACGGGCTCGCTGAAGGCCGATGCGAAATCGAAGGGTTCCTGGCCCTTCCACCAGCCGCGCTCGCGGGCAAAATCCTTGGCATCGCGCGACAGGCGGTCGAAACGGCTGCCGATCGAATAGGCGTTGGAAATGGCGCGCGTCCCGGTCACCCGTTGCAGTGCCCAGTGGCGGCCGGCGCATTCGAGCACGAAGGCTTCACGAGGATCGGCGATCAGGAAGGCGCTGTCGTAATGGAAGTGCTTGCTGTGGCCGCCGTCGCCCCCCTGGCCGAAGCGTTCGGTCAGGGCGATCAGGACATTGACCGCTTCTTCGGCACTGCGCGCCCGCTCGAGGCCGAGGCGGACCAAGTCCATGCCGGTCAGGCCGGGATAGGGATCGGGGGGCAGCCGGGAAAACACCGCCTCGTTGCCGATGGCGAGGCCGTATTCGTTCACCCCCATCTCCGCCCCCCACATCCAATAGGGGCGGCAGAGCAGGGTGGCCGCGGTCTCATAGACGTCGGGCAGGGATAGATAGGTGGCGTGGAGCAGCGACCCCGGCGCCGCCTTGCGGCGGGGCCTGATCTCGATCGCCTGCGCCTCACTGCCTTCGCGGTCGCTGTTCTTGGCGAACAGCATGGACCCGCCCGACACGGCCGGCGGCACCACCATGGTGTCGCACATCACGCTTCTCCTCTGCCCTTGAAATAACAGGCCGGGCGGCTTCTTTCTATGGGGCCTTGGACAGAAGCGGGAGGACCAGATGGCCAATGCCCATGATTTCAGCTTTTCCGGCCTGACGGGCGGCGAAA
>JAYSCC010000152.1:0-5563 GCA_041915065.1 Zavarzinia sp. | reverse complement strand
CCGGCAAGCCGGTCTTGGTGGTCAATACCGCCTCGGCCTGCGGGCTGACGCCGCAATATGAAGGGCTCGAAGCGCTCTATCGCAAATATGGCGGCCAGGGTCTCGTCGTGCTCGGCGTGCCGTCGAACGACTTCGGCGCCCAGGAACCGGGCACGGCGGCCGAGATCAAGACTTTCTGCGAAACCCGTTTCGCGGTCGATTTCCCGATGACGGCGAAACAGGTGGTGAGCGGCCACGGTGCCCATCCCTTCTATCGCTGGGCCGCGGTCGAGCTCGGCGAGGCGGGCACGCCCAAGTGGAATTTCCACAAATATCTGATCGCGCCGGACGGTTCGATCGCCGGCAATTTCGGCTCCCGCACCGCCCCCGAAGCACCGGAGATCGTCGCCGCGGTCGAGGCGGCCTTGGCGACCGCCAGGGCTTGATGCTTAATGCGCGGGCCGCGTCGACGACCGGCCCAAAATGACGGAGACGACCATGACCATCCAGGTTGGCGACCAGCTTCCCGACGCGACCTTCATGACCCTGACCGACAAAGGCCCGGCGCCGATTCCCTCGGCCGAACTCTTCGGCGGCAAGACGGTGGTGCTCTTTGCCCTGCCGGGCGCCTTCACGCCCACCTGTTCGGCCAAGCATGTGCCGAGCTATGTCGCTCATGCCGACGAATTGAAATCCAAGGGCGTCGACACCATCGCCTGCCTCTCGGTCAACGACGCCTTCGTGATGGGCGCCTGGGGCAAGGACCAGAAGGTCGGCGACAAGATCCTGATGCTGGCGGACGGCAACGGCGATTTCACCAAGAAGCTCGGTCTCGAACTGGACCTGGCCGGCTTCGGCATGGGCCTCCGCTCCAAGCGCTACGCCCTGGTCGCCAAGGACGGCAAGGTGGTCTCGCTCTCGGTCGAGCCCAATCCGTCGGCCATGGACGTCTCCTCGGCCCAGGCCGTGCTGGCCTCGCTCTGACACCGTAACGATCAAGGTCGCCGTCGATGGATCTCGAAGAGTATCAGGCGTTCACCCCGACGACGGCGGTCTATCCCGTGGACCGCGCGCTCGAATATCTCGGCCTCGGCCTCGCCTCGGAAGCGGGCGAGGTCGCGGGCGTGGTCAAGAAGTGGATCCGCGACGGCGCCACGCCGGAAGTCCTGCGCGAGAAACTGGCGGCGGAGCTGGGTGACGTCTGCTGGTACCTGGCCCAGCTCTGCAACGAGGTCGGTCTCGATCTGGGCGAGGTCTTCGCCGCCAATATGGCCAAGCTGAAGGACCGCCAGGCCCGCGGCAAGATCGCCGGCTCCGGCGACTATCGTTGAGCGATCCGGAGCAAACCGATAGCCGAGTAACAAAACTCGAACGTGCGTCGGATGAGCCTTAAGAGGTTAGGTTCGTTGGGGTTATGGAATCTATTGCGCATCAAACTGCGGCGTCAATACATCTTAGGGCTATTCCAGGGCTTGGCGCGCATGCCACCTGATGCCGAACAGACTTAAAGGTGGAATTTGAGTGCATATCGCGATTGCCTGGTTTTATATTTCAACCTAAAAAATATAATTGTGTGTACAGATGCAATTTGGTGCTGGGGGTGGCGATGGCGATCACGAACAAATCCGAGTTTCGGCTGAATCAAGCAGTATACGATGTAGCTTTTTCATTAAGCGGAGAGGTGACGGAAATTGCCAATATTCTTTTTGAGGAATTGAAGAAATTAAACGTTAGCGTATTTTTTTATAAAAATCAAAATGAAATATCTAATGTTATCGCAAAGAATTTAACGCCTTTCCTTGAAGGAATTTATAGTAGTCTTTGCAAGAAATGTATCGTTTTTATATCGGAGAAAACAAAGGGTGGGTTTCCGCTTCTTGAGCTGGTCGAAATAATAAAGAGATCAAAAAGAGAGGATGGATTTTTTTTGCCAATATTTTGCGATAATACTAATATTGATGGAATAGAAAAAGATCTTTTTTTTATAAAATGGGGGGACGTGAAGCCAGAAATTATTGCGAAATCTGTATATAATTGGGTACGGGATATCGAAAATTTGAGAGAAAATCTCAATTCTGTTGTCGTAAATTCTGATTCATCACAATGGATAGAAAAGTTGGAAGAATACGTCAGGGTGAATGATATGGGGGAGTTTAGTCTAAGATTGTTTGGAAGAGACCTTGGAGTTGCCGCTTATAACTTGGCGTGTGCTTATTCAGTTGTTGCGAATGGGCCGGACAAAAGAAGAAAATCGTTCAATTTAGATCGGTCAATAAAATATCTTGAGCTCTGGTTAAGTGATAGTTCTCATTTCTTTCCATTCAATTTAGAATCGGCTGCCGAATATATTAACAATGATGATAATTTGATTGCGGTAAAAAAGAAATATGAAGAGAGATTGAATAAATTATATGAAAATAATGGAATTATAACGAGGATATCAAAAAGAAAAACAGGATATTCTGGATGTGTTTCAGCGGATGTCGAAGTTTTAACAAATGATGGCTTCGTTGCGGCGGGGGCATTGAAAATAGATCAAAAAATAATTTCTATTAATCAATCTGGATTCTATGCTTCCACTGCCATTAGGAAAATATCAAATTTAATTGCAGATGAATATATTTTGATAAATGACAAATTAAAATGTACAAAAAAACATCGAATCCTGGTTAAAGAAAGGGGTTGGACGGACGTTGATAAAGTAAAATTTGGCGACAAAATTTTTTGTATCGGCGGAAGATTTCAAGCGGTGGAATCCATTATATTGAGAAAATCATCAGAAAAATTTATAGGAATTGAAACGGATCACCCGTCCCACAATTTTTTTACCGCTGGATATTTGTCCCACAATATTAAAATGTAGAGGTTTATGTCTAACGGATGGCCGCCCGGGCGAGGGCGTCGACCCGTTCGTTCATCGGGTCGCCGGCATGACCCTTGACCCAGCGCCATTCGATGCGGTGGGTGCTGGCGATGGCGTCCAGGCGGCGCCACAGGTCTTCGTTCTTCACCGGCTTCTTGTCGGCGGTCTTCCAGCCGTTCCGCTTCCAGCCGATGATCCACTTGGTGATGCCGTCCATCACATAGCGGCTGTCGGTGAACAGGCGGACCTCGGAGGCGCGGGTCAGCGCTTCGAGGGCTGCGATCGCCGCCATCAGTTCCATGCGGTTGTTGGTGGTCGCCGCCTCGCCGCCGGAGAGTTCCTTCTCGACGCCGCGGAAACGCAACACGGCACCCCAGCCGCCCGGGCCGGGATTGCCGGAACAGGCGCCGTCGGTATGGATTTCGACCATGTCGTCCTCAGTCAAGGGCGAGGCCATAGGTCTCGGGCCCCGGTGCCGCGGCGTGGAAGCGCAGCTTGGTGAAATATTCGAGCGGATCCTTGGGCCGGACCAGGGCGCCCGGCACCTGGTTCAGCCAGTCGTAGAGCCGGGTTAGCAGGAAGCGCAGCGCCGCCCCCCGGCAGAGCAGGGGCAGGGCGGCGATCTCTTCGCGCGACAGCGGGCGTTCCGCGACATAGGCGCGCGAAAGCGCCATCGCCTTGGTCGCGTTGAAGGCGCCGTCCGGCTCGAAACACCAGGCGTTCAGGCAGATCGCCAGGTCGTAGGCATAGAAGTCGTCGCAGGCGAAATAGAAGTCGATCAGGCCGGAGACGTCGTCGCCGACGAAGAAGACATTGTCGGGGAAGAGGTCGGCATGGATCACCCCTTCCGGCAGGTGCTGCGGCCAATGGCGTTCGAGATGGGCGAATTCGTGGGTGATCGTCTCGGCCAGGCCGGGCTTCACCGTGTCGGCCATCGCCTTGCAGTCGTCGACCAGGCGGTGCCAGCCGGCGACCGAAAGAGCGTTCGCGCGCCGGATCGAAAATCCCTCTCCGGCCCGGTGCAGGCGGGCGAGGGCGGCCCCGACGCTGGCACATTGCGCGACATTGGGGCGCCTCGGCGAAATCCCGGTCAGGAAGGAGACGATCACCGCCGGCCGGTCGGCCAGGCGGCGCAGGGCCTTGCCGTCGCGCCCGTGGATCGGCGTCGGGCAGGACAGGCCGCCTGCCGCCAGATGATCCATCAGCCCGATGAAGAAGGGCAGGTCGGCCGCCGCCACCCGCTTCTCGAACAGGGTCAGGATGAAGCGCCCGCGCGTCGTCTCCAGCAGGAAATTGGAATTCTCCACCCCTTCGGCGATGCCCTTGAAGGAGAGCAGGTCGCCCAGGGCGTAATCGGCCAGGAAGGCGGCGAGGGCAGCGTCGTCGACGTCGGTATAGACAGCCATGGCGGGGTCAGGCGATCAGGGCACGGGGCACTTTGAACTGCACGCGTTCCTCGGTCACGGTCACCTGTTCGAGTGTGACGTCGTAGCGCTGGCGGAAGGCGTCGATCAATTCTTCGACCAGGCTCTCGGGCGCCGAGGCCCCGGCGGTGATACCGACCCGGCGTGCCCCTGCGATTTTCGACCAGTCGAGTTCGCCCGCATGCTGGACACGCAGCGCGGTGGCGACGCCGGCCCGGGCCCCGACTTCCACGAGGCGCACGGAATTCGACGAATTGGGCGCACCGATTACGATGAGAACGTCGCAATCGGGCGCGATCGCCTTCACCGCCGATTGGCGATTCGTGGTGGCGTAGCAGATGTCTTCCTTGTGCGGCGCCTGAATCGCCGGAAAACGCGCGTTCAGCGCCGCGACGATGCCGGCCGTGTCGTCGACCGAAAGGGTGGTCTGCGTGATGAAGCCCAGTTTTTCGGGGTCCGGCACCGACAGGCGGGCGACATCCTCGACCGTCTCCACGAGGCTGATCGCGCCCTCGGGCAATTGGCCCATGGTGCCGACCACTTCGGGATGGCCCTCGTGGCCGATCATGATCAGATGCATGCCCTGTTCGTGCAGACGTTCCGCCTCGACATGAACCTTGGAGACCAGGGGGCAGGTGGCGTCGAGATAGGAGAGGCCGCGGCGCCGCGCTTCCGCCGGCACCGATTTGGGCACGCCGTGAGCGGAAAAGACGACATGAGCCTCCGCCGGCACCTCGTCCAGTTCCTCGACGAAGACGGCGCCCTTGGCTTCGAGCGATTCGACCACGGTCCGGTTGTGCACGATCTCGTGGCGAACATAGATCGGCGGGCCGAAGCGCTCCAGGGCCAGCTCCACGATCTGGATCGCCCGGTCGACCCCGGCGCAGAAACCGCGCGGCGCCGCCAGGAGGATGGTGAGCTTCGGCTTGGTCATGGGCCGTTCGGGATCCGTCGAATTGGCCGTCTCGGCCAGCTTGTGCCGCCAAAGGCGCTTGTCTAGAGTGCGCCGACCATACCGTACCGGCAGCGAAAGGGAAGCATAGGATGGGCACCAAGCCGCGGGCCACTGGGGCGCTCAGCGCCGGCGTGATCGGCCTCGTCCTGCTCGGTCTTTCGGGCTGCGGTTCGTCGTCGAGCTCGAAGCCCGACACGGCGAACAAGGAAGCCTGCGCCACCATGTCGGTGCTGACCGATGCGGCCGAACTCCTGAACTTCCGCGACGGTTCGGCCCAGGGGCCGGACGATCTCGTCTATCGGGCCGAAGTCGTCGACGCCAAGATCCTGTGCGACAAGCCGG